>DCHL01000035.1:33710-39384 GCA_002317595.1 Lachnospiraceae bacterium UBA1753
GTTGAAGATGCCATGTCCTTTGCAAGGGAGAAGGACTGTTTTGGAATGCTTGACAGATACAGCGAAGAGGAATTCTCGGAGGCAGTTGCGGAAATCTGTGAACTTGCCAACTCGGGTAATCTCTATCAGACCGACATTTATGAGCAGTACGTTGATTCTCTTAAGGACAGGGAGACTGTTGTCAAGGCTCTTTGTCTTCATATTGCACATGACTGCAATCTGAGATGTAAGTACTGTTTTGCGGAAGAGGGAGAGTATCATGGAAGAAGAGCGCTCATGTCCTATGAGGTAGGAAAGAAAGCACTTGATTTCCTGATTGAGAATTCTGGAGCAAGACGGAATCTTGAGGTTGATTTCTTTGGCGGTGAGCCCTTAATGAACTGGGATGTTGTGAAACAGCTGGTTGAGTATGGGCGCAGCAGGGAGAAGGAGACTGGTAAGAATTTCCGTTTTACACTCACGACTAACGGTGTGCTTCTGAATGATGATATTCTTGAATTTGCAAACCGTGAGATGGGCAATGTTGTATGTAGCATTGACGGGCGCAAGGAAGTCAATGATGCCATGAGGCCTCTTAGGGGCGGCCAGGGAAGTTATGATATCATTCTTCCTAAGTTCAAGCTGGTTGCGTCTTCGAGAAATCAGACAAATTATTATGTGCGCGGTACGTACACGCATTTTAATACCGACTTTGCAAATGATGTCATCCATCTTATGGATGAAGGATTTGAACAGATATCTGTGGAACCTGTTGTGGCAGAGCCCTCTGAGGCTTATGCACTTACAGAGGAAGATATTCCAGGACTTCTTGAGCAGTATGACCTGCTTGCTGATGAGATAATTAAGCGGCGCAAGGCAGGGAAGTTCGTTAATTTCTTCCACTTTATGATTGACCTTGAAGGCGGGCCATGTGTGGCCAAGAGGCTTTCGGGATGTGGTTCGGGTTCCGAATACCTGGCTGTGACGCCCTGGGGAGATTTATATCCCTGTCATCAGTTTGTTGGTAAGGAAGAATTCCTGATGGGAAATGTGGATGATGGAGTTGTCCGCACCGACCTTCGGGATAAGTTCAAGAATTGCAATGTGTACACTAAGGAGAAGTGCCGGACCTGTTTTGCAAAGTTTTACTGCAGCGGCGGCTGTGCAGCCAATTCATATAATTTCACCGGTGATGTGAATGGTAGTTATGATATAGGCTGTGAACTTCAAAGAAAGCGAATCGAATGTGCAATCCGTATCAAGGCTGCACTCGCTGATGAATAAAACATAATTTTGAAAGGAAGTAATAAAAATGAAGAAGAACAAAGCGATAGCTGTACTTCTTATCCTGGTTCTGCTGATTGCAGGTCTCGGTTACGTGACTGTTTTCGGTGTTGGAGCAGAGAAGAGCGGTTCTGCTAAGGACATCAAGCTTGGTCTTGATCTTGCCGGCGGTGTGTCCATCACATATCAGGTAGTTGGTGATGAGAAGCCCTCGACAGAGGATATGAATGACACTATCTATAAGCTGCAGAAGAGAGTAGAAGGATACTCTACAGAGGCTCAGGTATATCAGGAAGGTACAGACAGAATCAATATCGAGATTCCTGGTGTTACTGATGCCAATGCAATCCTGGAAGAGCTTGGTAAGCCTGGTTCACTCTATTTCCTTGATTCTGCTGGAGAAGTAGTAGTTGAGGGTACTCAGGTAAAGAGTGCAACAGCTGAGACACAGAGCGACAAGTCCGGCAACAAGGAGTATGTAGTTGCCCTTGAGCTTGATGATACTGGTGCAGCTGCATTTGCAGAGGCAACCAAGAAGGCGGCTCCCACACATGACATCATCTACATTATGTATGATGACGCTGTTGTAAGCGCTCCTTCAGTTCAGACTGAGATTGACGGCGGACAGTGTGTAATCACAGGTATGGAGAGCTATGAAGCAGCAGAGCAGCTTGCTTCTACAATCAGAATCGGTGGACTTAAGCTTGAGCTCGAGGAGCTCCGTTCCAACGTAGTTGGTGCTCAGCTTGGTTCTACAGCTATTGATACTTCACTCAAGGCTGCTGCAATCGGTTTTGTCATCGTAGCTATCTTCATGATTGCTGTATACTGGATTCCTGGCGTGGCTTCAGTGCTCGCTCTTATCCTTTACGTAATTCTTGAACTCCTTCTTCTTGTTGGATTCAATATTACACTTACACTTCCCGGTATTGCAGGTATCATCCTGTCAATCGGTATGGCAGTTGATGCCAACGTTATTATCTTCGCGCGTATCCGTGAGGAGATCTCTTCAGGCAAGACGGTTCAGTCTGCGATGAAGATTGGTTACGAGAAGGCGCTGTCAGCTATCATTGACGGTAACGTGACAACACTTCTTGCTGCTGTTGTCCTTATGGTTAAGGGCTCAGGTACAGTTAAGGGCTTTGCTCAGACACTGTTCCTTGGTATCGTTCTTTCGATGATTACAGCTCTGTTTGTAACAAAGCTCATCATGAATGCATTCTATGCAATCGGACTTAAGGACGAGAAGTTCTATGGTCAGGCTAAGGAACTTAAGCCTATCAACTTTGTTGGAAAGAAGCCTGTATTCTTTATTATTTCAGCACTTCTTATCATCTCTGGATTTGTATTCATGGGTGTTAACAAGTCATCTACAGGCAACATCCTGAATTACTCACTTGAGTTCATGGGTGGTACTTCTTCGAATGTAACATTTAATGAGGATATGTCCATTGAGGCTCTTGAGTCACAGGTTATTCCTGAGATTACAGCAATCACAGGTGATGGAAATGTTCAGCAGTCTAAGGTTGCCGGAACAAATGAGGTAATCTTTAAGACACGTACTCTCACAGTTGCTGAGAGAGAGCAGTTCAATTCAATGATGAATGAGAAGTTTGGTGTCGCTGAGGAGAATATCCAGACTGAGACAATCAGTTCAACAATCTCAAATGAGATGAAGGCTGATTCAGTTGTTGCGGTTCTTATTGCAGTAATCCTTATGCTGATTTACATCTGGTTCAGGTTCAAGGATGTCAGATTCGGAGCATCAGCAGTTCTCTGTCTGGTGCATGACGTACTTGTTGTTCTTGCGTTCTATGCAGCTGCAAAGGTATCTGTAGGTAACACATTCATCGCATGTATGCTTACCATCGTCGGATATTCAATCAATGCAACTATCGTTGTATTTGACCGTGTTCGTGAGAACCTCCGCGGTGCAAAGGCTGAGCTTGACGAGATTGTAAATAAGTCAATCACTCAGACACTTACAAGAAGTATCTTCACTTCACTTACAACCTTCGTAATGGTTGCAGCACTCTACGCACTTGGTGTTACATCAATCCGTGAGTTTGCTCTTCCTCTTATGGTTGGTATCATCTGTGGTACTTACTCTTCAGTATGTGTTGCAGGTTCACTGTGGTATGTATTCAGAACAAAGATTGTTAAGAAGGCTGCTAAGTAATTTTGTCTAATATACTTTGAGGCTACGACCGGCATCGGGGTGACCCGGGCCGGTCTTTCTTGTCATAAGGAGGGGCCCGCGAAGCGGGAGGATTCCTTATGATCAACGAAGAAATGCTTGCATTTCTGAGAATAGGCAGGATGATAATGGAATCAACTGAGTCGTAGGAGGGACCCGCGAAGTGGAAAAATGGGTTGAAATCAGAAAAGGCGGAGACTTTGTGGAGATGGGGCGTAGGCTTGGCGTGTCACCCGTGGTGGCCAGGCTTATGGCAAACCGTGACGTTCCTGAAGAGGAGATGGAAATATATCTCAGGGGGACAACGGCAGATATGTATGACCCTAAGCTCCTAAAGGATGCTGAGCTTGCCGCATCAATAATCGTTGAGGCAATCAGGAATGGTGAGAAGATCAGGGTGATTGGAGATTACGATGTGGATGGGGTGTGCTCCTCTACTATAGTCGAGAGCAGCGTCCTTGACTGCCAGATGGCAATTCATGGCAGGGAGGACAGGAGTCTTGTGGACACAAAGCTTCCCAACAGGATTACTGATGGATATGGTCTCAATGTAAGGCTGATTGATGAGGCGGCTGCAGACGGAGTGAAGCTTATTGTCACGACGGATAATGGAATCGCGGCGAAGAGAGAGATAGAGCATGCAAAGAGTCTTGGGATTAAGGTTATAGTAACTGATCATCACGAGGTGCCCTATGTTGAAGAGGATGGCGTGAGAAAGTATGTCATTCCAGAGGCTGATGCTGTGGTTAATCCGAAGCAGGAGGACTGCTCTTATCCCTACAAGATGCTCTGTGGCGGTGGTGTGGCATATAAGCTGTCACAGCTGATGTCTGATCTGGCAGGGTTTGACAACAGGGAAAAATATCTGGACCTTGCTGCTGTGGCTACGATAGCAGATGTGATGCCACTTACTGGGGAAAATAGGATTATTGTCAGACTGGGTCTTGAGAGGCTGATGCGCACCGAGAATCTTGGAATGCAGACACTGATTGCGGCCTGCGGACTGGAAGGCCGTATCAGTGTATATCATGTGGGCTTTGTGATTGGGCCAACGATTAATGCGACAGGAAGACTTGACAGTGCCGAGAGGGCGCAGGAACTGCTCATGTGTACAGACAGGATCAGGGCGTCTGAAATAGCAGGTGAGCTGGTGTCTTATAACTCCCAGAGAAAAGGAATGACCGAGGCCGGCGTCAGCAGAGGAATCTCAATTCTGGAGGAGGGCGATGCTCTTCAGGACGTGATTGTCCTGTATATGCCTGACTGTCATGAAAGCCTTGCGGGAATCATTGCCGGAAAGATAAAGGAAAAATATAATCATCCTGCAATTGTAATCACAAAGACTGCGGATGGCGTTAAGGGTTCCGGCCGCTCAATAGACAAGTATGACATGTTTGAAAAACTGAATGAAGTCAAGGATATGTTCTCGAAGTTTGGAGGCCATAAGATGGCTGCAGGAATATCGATGGATGCAGCTGATGATGAGGAACGAGAGGCTAAGGTGAGCCTGCTGGCCAGGCGCCTTAATGAAAACTCAGGACTTTCGGCAGAAGATTTCTATTCTAAGGTTGAGATTGATATGGCGCTTCCGTTCTCTTTTGTGACGGAACAGCTGATTGAGGAACTTGACTGCATTTCACCCTGCGGAATGGGGAACAGGACACCTCTGTTTGCCGCAAAAAATGTGAGGGTAACAAACGGAAAGGTGCTTGGAAAGAATAGGAATACTTTCAAGGCCTATGCGGAAGATGGCTCAGGAGCACGCTTTGAACTTCTGATTTTTGGCGAGGCGGACAGGCTCATGCAGGAACTCAACGGAAGAAGCGATGTGCTGCTGACATTTTATCCTGACATCAACGAGTTTGCAGGCAGACGGACTATACAGCTGAAGGCAAAAAATTATAAGTAACAGCCTACAGACTCTTGTGCCTTTGTTGTTAATCATATCTAAATATGGTAAAATAATCCCGATTATTTTGAGGTGGATATGAATAGTAAAAGGTTCTTTGTCATGCTTGTGCCTTTTCTGGCAATAGCGTGCTTTTACATTTTATATATTGTTTGTCAGCGTGGATCTGGTAATAGTCTTCCTGGGGTTAGCAGTGATTCGCAGGTGGCAGGAATTGTCGTGCCCGCAGATGAAAATGAAGGGATATCCTATGATGTGAGCGGCTTTTTAAAGGATGGAGGATATATTTTATTCCTTCCTACCAG
>DCHL01000057.1:0-23626 GCA_002317595.1 Lachnospiraceae bacterium UBA1753
AAGGAAGAGGTTGTCTCAATACCTGAAAGCAATATTTTTGTCCATCATGATGTGAAGAGGGTGTCAGATTACATGGGTAAGGCTGATCTTGCAATCACATCCCAGGGCCGTACGATTTATGAGCTTGCGAGCATGGGTGTTCCTGCGATTGTTATGGCGCAGAATGAGCGCGAGGCTGAGCATGTGTTTGCCGGAATCCAGAATGGATTCATCAATCTTGGACTCGGTGAGAGGACGGATACTATCACGATTATCAAGACCATACAGTGGCTTATGGATACACCGAATGTGCGCCGAGAAATGAGGCAGCTCCAGCTTGCGAAGGAGTTTGCGAAGGGCCAGCAGAGAGTGCTGAACCTGATATTAAACGAGAAATAGAGTGGGATATTAATGGAATATAGTAATAAGCGCGTACTGCTTATCAATGTCACCTGTGGCTTTGGCAGTACGGGAAGAATTGTAAATGGAATATATGACGAGCTTACCGCCAGGGGCTGCGAGTGTATGATAGCCTACGGCAGGGAAGACGCTACGGAAGGGTACAACGCCTACAGGATTGGTTCTGAGTTTGATGTGCGTCTGCATGGGGCACTGTCCAGGATTTCTGACAGGCACTGCTTCTACTCTTCCTCTGCGACGAGAAGGCTCCTTGATAAAATTGATGAATTTCAGCCGGATATCGTGCATCTCCACAATCTTCACGGCTATTACCTGAACGTACAGATTCTGTTTGACTACCTGCGCGAGACTGGAGTTACTGTAATCTGGACACTTCACGACTGCTGGCCCTTTACTGGGCACTGCACCCACTTCGAGTTTGTGGGCTGCAACAAGTGGCTGACGGGGTGTGACAGGTGTGAGCAGCTTAGGGAATATCCCAAGTCATTTCTGGCGGATGCCTCTGCGCAGAATTATGAAGAGAAAAAACATCTGTTTACAGATATGCCGGACATGACGCTGGTGACTCCTTCCTTCTGGCTTAAGGGCAAGGTGGAGCAGTCCTTTATGTCGCAGTACCCTGTGAAGGTGGTTCCTAATGGAATTGATATCGAGCAGTTCCAGCCGACGGATTCTGACCTTAGGAAAAAATATGGCCTGAAGAACAAGTTCGTAGTCCTGGCTGCAGCTTATCCCTGGAGGGAGAGAAAGGGCTTTGATGAGTTCATAAAGCTCTCGAGGATACTTTCTGACAGGTATCAGATTGTTATGGTGGGCCTCAAGGAAAAGCAGATGAAGAAGCTTCCTAAGAACATTATAGCGCTTCCTCGAACTAACACGATTCAGGGAATGGCTGCCTGGTATACTGCGGCTGATGCGTACGTAAACCTGACTCTGGAGGATACCTTCCCTACAACCAATATCGAGGCACTGGCATGTGGTACACCTGTGGTCACCTACAAGGCCGGCGGAAGTCCGGAATGTGTCATAGAGGGCAAGTGCGGATATGTAGTGCCAAGAAGCAGCATCGAGGGTGTTGCGGCGGCACTTGACAAGATAAGAACAGGCGAGGATATGTACGACAACTGTCTCGACAGGGCCTGGGAATACAGTAAGGAAAAGAGATACGGTCAGTATATTGACGATGTATATGAAGAAATTTTGTACTAAATTCCAGAATTCAATATTGACGCTTATGCAGGCGGTTATATATGTCGGAAATTATCTGGCATTTTTCCTGCTGCTCGGACTGCGAAACAGGCACCTGCTGGTTCTTTCAAGGACCTCGGTTGTAATTACCTTTTCCTGGGTAGTTGTCACCTTCCTTCTCACTGCAATTTACGGCAGGTTTGACGTGGGCGTGAGGAAGTCGCGGCCGATTATTACATCCCTGACTCTGACAACGCTGATGAACGATGTGGTCGCATATCTGCTTCTCAACATCATGAACAGGAATGAAGATAACAACCAGACCTTCAAGCTTGAGTTCATTGGAATCCTCATTCTGATCATGGCGATTCAGCTACTTCTCATCACGCTCATGACCTATGCAGGCAACGGCTTCTTCTTCTGGGTGCAGGACCCTCAGAAGACGGTTATTGTGCTTGCGGACATGAAGGCTGAAAAGAGGCTTCGCCGTGTGATTGGCAGATTCCACAGACGCTACAGTGTTGAGAGGGTTGTGCTCTATGATTCCCCTGAGGTGGATGCGGCAATAAAGGAAGCGGACACAGTATTCCTCTATGACGTCCCGGTTAAGGAGAGGACTGACCTGGTGAACGAGTGTTATCGCAGGAGAAAAAATATCCACTTTAACCCTGAGATATCCGATATCCTCATCCAGTCTGCAAGACAGAATATGTTCGACGACACGGCTTTCCTGGCTTCGGAGGAGCATGCGATGAGCTTTGAGCAGCGAATTGCAAAGCGCCTTATAGACGTGATTATTTCTGTGATCGCCCTTGTTCTATCATCGCCGATATATCTGGTTGCAGCTATTCTTATAAAGAAATACGATGGCGGCCCTGTGTTTTTCAGACAGGAAAGGGCAACCCTTAATGGTAAGGTGTTCTCAATCTACAAGTTCAGGACTATGAAGGTGGACTCTGGTAACCGCTCGGTAACCAAGGACGATGACAGAATTACACCAATCGGTCACGTGCTAAGAAAATACAGGCTTGATGAGCTTCCTCAGTTCATCAACATCCTCAAGGGTGAGATGAGCGTGGTTGGACCAAGGCCTGAGATGCTTGAGAACGTGAAGGCATACACGGATGAGATGCCTGAGTTTAAGTACAGACTGCGCATGAAGGCAGGACTTACCGGATATGCACAGATTGTGGGCAAGTATAATACGACTTCCAGGGATAAGCTTATCCTGGATCTTCTGTATATAGAGAATTTTGGAGTGCTCAAGGATATCCAGCTGATATTCCAGACGGTGCTTGTTCTGCTGAAGGCAGACGATTCCACGGAGGCTTTTGACGAAGAAGAATGATCATTACATTTTATTCAAATTATTTTAACCATCATCAGAAGGCCCTCTGCGAGGCACTTAATGCGATTGACGAGGTGGAATTCTATTTCGTTGAGACTATGCCCATGGAGGATTTCCGAAAGGGAATGGGCTGGGGTGTCGACGAACTTCCGACGTACGTCATTCAGGCACACCTGTCTGAGGATATGAAAAGGGCTGCGATGGAGCTTGCGAGAACCAGCGATGTTGTTATTGTCGGAGATGCCCCTGAGTGGTATGTCGAGCAGAGAATAAAGGAAAATCAGCTCACCTTCAGGTATACCGAGCGGCCGATGAAGGAGGGGTGGATCAAGATGTTCATCCCGAGACTTGGAAAGAAATTTTACAATATCCATTATAAAAACAGGGATAAGCAGCTCTATCTGCTTGGAGCGAGCGCATATGCCGCATACGATTACAGGCTCCTTCATTCCTACCCCGGAAAGTGCCTTAAGTTTGGCTATTTCCCTGTGGGCGAGTCCCTCTCTGAGGATGAAGTTCTTGGGTATAAAAATAATGAGCCTTCAGCTGACAATCCGCTTAAGATTCTCTGGACGGGACGTTTCCTCAAACTCAAGAGGGCGGATCTTCTTTTGAAGGCGCTCAGGAAGGTAAGAGACAGAGGCATTAATTTTTCCCTGCAGATAGTTGGAAACGGAGAGGAAGAGAAGAGCCTTAAGGCACTTGTGTACGAAAATCGCCTCGATGACAGAATTTTCTTTATGAACTTCGTGAAGCCTCATGAGGTCAGGGAGATGATGGAGAAGGCTGATATCTATGTGATGACCAGCAACTTCCTTGAGGGCTGGGGCTCGGTTATTTATGAGGCGCTTTCGGCGGGCTGTGCCGTTGTTGCCAGCCATGCCTGCGGATGCAGTCCCTGGCTTGTGAAGAGTGGGAAGACGGGACTTCTATTCAAGAGCGGCTCTGTGGATTCGCTGGCTGATAAGCTGGAGAAGTTCTTAACTGACGACACTCTTCGCAGGACCTGTCAGGAAGGGGCATACAGACAGATGAAGTCGATGTGGAACCCTGAGGTGGCAGCGCAGAGAATAGTTGATTTTTCAAAGGGAATTATGGCAGGAAAGCCTGTGGAATATGAGGATGGTCCTCTGAGCCAGGCACCTGTGCTTAAGAATAACTGGTACGAGGATGGCAGATAATAGAAAACCGATAATTGCATATCTGCTGGAGTATCCCCTGGATCTGCCGGGCGGTGCGCAGATGTCCACAGAGAGTCTCTGCATGGGTCTCGTGGAAAATGGCGAGTTTGAGCCCGTGGTTGTGTGCCCGCATTTGCTCAGCAAGAAGGCGGAGGACTATCCCTTCAGAATCATGACCTATGATATGGGCGAGAAGAGGATTCCGAACCTGCTTATGAGAATCATGGCCTTCAGGCGGATTCTTGGGAAGTTAAAGCCTGAGATAGTCCACATCCAGATGCCGGAGTCGCTTATCACCTATGGCCTGTGCCTGAGAAAGTCCGGCAAGAGGGGCGGCAGCAAGCTTATTTTTACCGACAGGGGACTGTTCTACGGTTACAGAAAGCATTCCATGACTCTGATGCAGATGACGCTGAAGAAGGCGGACCTCATGCTGACGACGACGGAGTTTAACAGACAGATGTGGCTTGATGGCAGCAAGGTCAGGCCTATTGAGAAGGTTGCCAACACTATCAGTGAGAAATTCACGGCCTTTGACCCCTCGCTTCGCAAGGAGACAGGGGAGATGCTTACTCTTGGGCTTGCAGGAAGAATATGTGAGGAGAAGAACTGGCCCTTTGCGGTCTCTCTAATTCAGAAGATTGCACAGGCCGGCGTTAAATTCAAGGTTAATCTTGTACTCTCTGTGTTCGAGAAGGGCGACGATGAGCAGGTGAAAAAAATAATCGAGGGAATTACTGAGGCAATCGGTGAGGAGAACCTCGAATTTCACCAGGATTATTCTCAGCAGGAGATGCAGCGGTACTATTACGGTCTTGACATCTTCATCATGACATCGCAGTTTGAATCCTTCGGCAAGGCTGCTGTGGAGGCCATGAGCAGGGGCTGCGCAGTAATCTCCACAGAGGTTGGCGGACTTCCCGAGGTTGTGGGTCGCAAGGAGAATCTTTATACAGAAAATACACCTGAGATAGCCGTAGAATATATAAAGCGTGCGGACAGGGACAGGGAGTTTCTGAAAGCAGAGCAGGAATATTTCCTCGCAAGGTTCAGGGATAATTTTTCCCAGGATAGATGCCTTAGGGATCATCTTGAGATATATAGAAGGAGCACACGATGAGCTTATACGAAAAAATTGCAGCAGGGCAGGAGAAGATAGCCCTGGTAGGTCTCGGATATGTTGGAATGCCGATTGCGGTTGCCTTTGCCAGGAAGGTCAAGGTTGTCGGATTTGACATGAACGTACAGAAGATTGAGGCATACAAAAATGGAATCGACCCTACCAAGGAGGTGGGCGATGAGGCAATTTCAAAGACTACAGTTGAATTTACTGCAGATGAGACTAAGCTTCAGGAGGCAAAGTTCCATATTGTGGCTGTGCCTACACCCATTAATCAGGATAAGACACCTGACCTGACCCCTGTTGAAGGAGCCAGCAGGACAGTCGGAAGGAACCTGACGCCTGGTTCAATCGTCGTGTATGAGTCGACTGTATACCCCGGAGTAACTGAGGATATCTGCGTTCCGATTCTCGAGAAGGAGTCTGGACTTAAGTGCGGCGTTGACTTCAAGGTAGGTTACTCGCCAGAGAGAATTAATCCTGGCGACAAGGTTCACCGCCTGGAAAATATTAAGAAGATTGTTTCTGGAATGGATGAGGAGTCCCTCGAGGAGATTGCCAGGGTTTACGAGCTTGTAATTGAGGTCGGAGTTCACCGTGCATCTTCTATCAAGGTCGCTGAGGCGGCCAAGGTTGTGGAGAACAGCCAGAGGGATATCAACATTGCGTTCATCAACGAGCTTGCAATGGCTTTTGACAAGATGGGAATCGATACCCGCGAGGTAATCGAGGCAATGAACACCAAGTGGAACGCACTTGGCTTCTATCCCGGTCTTGTTGGTGGACACTGCATTGGTGTTGACCCATATTACTTTGTATACGAGGCTGAGCGCCTTGGATATCATTCGCAGATTATTTCGGCAGGCCGCCGTGTTAACGATGATATGCCCCTGTTTGTGGCAGAGAAGACAGTAAGGCAGCTTGTTCTTGCTGGCAAGAAGGTCAGGGATGCAAAGGTGGTATTCTTCGGTGCTACTTTTAAGGAAAACTGCCCTGATGTAAGGAACTCTAAGATTATGGAGGTCTATGCACATATTAAGGACTATGGAATTGAGCCCCTGATTGCAGACCCCAACGCTGATGCCAGCGACCTTGAGCGGACATATGGCTGCTCACTGACAGCTCTTTCTGAGATTAAGGATGCCGACTGCATTATTCTTGGAGTTGCCCATGATGTATTCAAGAAGATGACGATGGATGAGCTGGATGCATACTTTGGTGATATGCCATCATCAGAGAAGGTCATTATAGATGTTAAGAGCATTCTCGACAGGGAAGAAGTCGAGAAGCGTGGTTATTCTTACTGGAGATTATAGTGGGAAAAAATAATACCTCTAACGAAAAACCCTCTGCCTTCAGTGGGTTTTTACGTTATTTTTACGGAAATTTTGTAGTCCTCATTCTGGGATTTATCTCGGTTCCCCTGATTACCCGTTTTATGACGGATGAGCAGTATGGAAGAACCGGAATGTTCACCAGTGCAGTGACTGTCATTTATATTTTTGCCATTCTTGGAATGGACCAGACATACATCAGGTACTATTACAAGGAGGGAGTGGATAGGCACGACCTTATGAAGCGGTGCCTCCTGCCTGCACTTGCGATAGTCGGAGTGCTGTGCGCTCTGTATGCTGTACTTTCGGGGCCTGCCAATGACTTTCTGTTTGGCGAGCGCGGTATTGACCTCACGATTCTCGTAATTGCATACACGGTTATATCTGTGTTTGAGAGATTTCTGTTTCTTGATATCAGGATGTCGCAGAATGGTAAGCTCTATTCCAATCTTAACATTCTCTCGAAGATTCTCTATATTGCATTCATTCTGTTGTTCTTCGCCATGCTCGGAGACAATTACAGGGTTGTGATGCTTGCCATGACACTGTCGCTGGGCCTTGTCACCTTTGGGATTGGTGTCAGGTATTTAGGGAATCAGAGGCGCGGCCTGGCAGAAGCATCACTTCCAAGATACGAGTTAAGCCAGCGTGAGCTGATTAAGTATGGCATGCCCTTTATACTCGTACTTCTGATGGAGTGGCTCCTGTCCTCCTGTGATAAGTGGGCGCTGAGAGTATGGTCAGGCTATGGTGAACTTGGTATCTACAATTCTGCCATGAACATAATGTCCATACTGCTTACCTTCAAGGCAACCTTCGTCGCGTTCTGGTCGCCGGTGGCAATGGAGAAATATGAGAATGACAGTTATGAAAATTGCAAGGCGTTTTTTAAGTCTGCATTTAACATTACCAGATTCTACTGTGTGTGTGCCGGATTTGGGCTAATTCTGTTTAAGGATATTATTGTATATCTGCTCGGTGCTGATTTCAGAAGGGCAGTTCATGTCATTCCTTTCCTGACGTTGATGCCTATTTTTTCAATTCTATTTGAGATAACAAACCAGGGTATCAAATTCACGAAGAAGAACAGGTACCTGAATTATGCATCTGCAGTTGCTATCATCTGCAATGTGGCAGGAAATGCACTTCTCGTCCCTAAGCTTGGTGGGGCTGGAGCAGCTCTTGCGACTGGTGTGACATATATGGCTTACTTTGCAATTGGATCCTTCTTCGCTGAGAAATGCTATAAGGTGGGCTATGAGAATGTAAAGACTGTGGTATATGCAGTAATGCTCATGGGATATGCGTGTCTTGCAACCTTTACGGAAGGTTATTTGATTCCTGCGGTGGCCGGCATTGTAGGTCTTGCTGTGGTGATTGCTGCTGATTATAAGGTGCTCCTTGTGAGCATTGAGTATGTTGTTGGAGTGTTTAAGAAGAAAACAAAGGCTTAGTATGAGTATCAGGGCGAAGAACATCATAAGAAAGTTAATATTGTACATCTGCCTTCTGGCTCTTATGGCTGTGGCTCTGTTTATCTCATCTGGCAAGGTGCGCCTTGTTATGGGGGCGCTTACCGTTGCCGTTCTTATTTTTTCCATTGTTATTAATAAGCTAAGCGAAAGGATAAGAAGAACGGCGGTATTTGCTGTGGTGACTATCTGCATCCTGCTGAATGCATTCTACAATGTGAGAAACCTGGGAAAGCTTCTTCCTATGAGCATGACGACAAACCAGATGATATATCAGGAGATGAATGCCGAGGAGAAATCCCTTCCAGATGCTTACCTTAGGGACCTGATTAAGGATAAGACAATTATTGTGAGGAACGATGTGAAGACCTATGATCAGTACGATGAGGAAGAGGACGAGGAGCTCAGAGGGAATCATTTTAGGAGATGGTACTATGTGGATAACGATTACGTACGTTATTTTAAGGAGTACTCGAGAAATGTTGAGTTTGATGAGGAGATTCCTCCTTACAAGGGCCTTACGAAGTTCATGAATTCCTTTAGAGAAAGCCATCAGGAAGTTCCGTATGATTTGGGTTATTCAAATGATATGCTCAGATATTCATTTATTCTAAATAAAGAAGGAATTCAGGAGTCGGGATATTTCTGGTATTCCTGGTACTACCATACATTCTCTGAAGAAAAGGAAAGATACCTGATGATTAGAATCTTTAATAAGGAAGAATGTGAGAATGCCGACCGCCTTTGTGCTATATGGGACCATCTGGGAAGACTTACCCTGATGACAGAGGATTATTATAAGAATACATTCAGACCGTCATACGATGAGTATTTTAATGCTATGAATCAGGAGGTGGAGAAATGACAGATAGCTTTTCATACTTCCTTAGACAGACTGCAGTTGTGATAGGGCTTTGGACTACAGGCTTTGCATTTATATATTTATTAGGTGCAGCGCTGGCTCCTAAGGATGACAGGAAGGAACGGAGCTTGTATGACAGGATTTTGAGGGCCTTATTAGCATATCCTGCAGGAATGGCTCTCTGGAGTCTGGTGGGCTTTTTGCTCCTTGTGTCTGGAGTTAAATACTGTCTGCTCTCGGTAGTTGTTGCGTATACCATATTATTTGCAGGGGTGTTATTTTATGTCATAACAACGGGGAAACTTGGTAATATAAGGATTTCGCAGCTGTCTGATAATAAAATAACACTGCGCGAATTAATTTTCGGAATATCTGTGGTGCTTCTGGTTGTAATTGTGGCTGTGATCAGCTGTATCGGAGTAATAAGTGTCAGCGTCTCCAATGATTCCTACTATTATTATTCGCTTTACCCTCAGACAATTGCCATCGAGGGACGTTATCTCACTTCGTTCGATGTATTTCTCACTGATGTGGGACAGGCTACGGCCATAGTTGGGTGCCTCCCGTGGTTCTTTGGATTTGAGGAGACCTTTGGAATCCAGTTATCCCTCGTATTCAATCTGGTCGGGCTGTTTGCGCTTGCCATATGGGATATGACTGAGAGAATCATTCCGGAATCGGAGGATAAGCCTGTTAAAAGTAAACGAATGATAACTACAACGATTCTGTCGACTCTTTTCCTTGCGACGGCTACCCCGTTTATGGTTATGGCCCGCTGGATTCTTGCGAATGCATATTTTATGACATTTTTGTTCATTACCTTTATGCTGGCTGTCAGGGCTGGAAATGAGGCTGTGGATGAAGGAAGCTGCAGAAGAGAAACTCTGACGTACAGCTTCCTGTTTATTGCGATGCTCTCTATGACAAGAATGGAGGGCGGTATGATGGCAGGCCTTCTTATTCTCTGTATTTGCTCTTTGGCTATTTCTAACAGGGATATCCTGCTGTATTACACACTTCCTATTGCCATCACGCAGGTGCTGTATTATTCGACAATCTACATTAAGCTTTCTGTAAATCCGCTTTACAGTTTTCTTGATTTTACTAATGTTGCAGTAATGCTGGGATTTGTTTTTGCGATAGCACTGTATGTGTCATTGATAAGAGGTAAACATGTGATTACTATTCAGAAGCATTATTCGATACTGCTTCTTGGAGGACTGCTTTTGGGCAATATAGTGCTCTGTTTGATCAGGCCTGAACTGTATCTGACAAATCTCAAATATTTTGGCCTCAATATTATCCTGCAGAACGGATGGGGATATTTTGGATTCTTCGTGCTTTTTGCACTCATCATTCTTGTGGGAGCAGAAAGAAAATCAAAGGAAATCAGCTTTGCTGCGCTCTATACGATAGGCTTTATTCTCTTCTCCATCGCAATGTGCTGGGCGCGTGACGGCTCCCTCCACGCAGGAATTGGAGATTCCGGAAATAGAGTCCTGATGCAGATAGCCCCCTTTGTGGTTTATTCCCTCACCTATGAATTGGTTACTTTCTTGTATAGACACTAACCCAGGGATTCTCTGTGCACTCGTATTCTCCGCTCGATATCATATCTCCGAGCAGACCGCCTATCTCATTTTCATTGGGAGCTGGATCGGCTTCCACATCACCACATGTATCGTAAGAACCAATATTTGAATTCATGACAAAGATGACGTCGGGAATCTTGTCAGGATTTACGCTGTAATACATCCTGAGTCTCTCGGAATTGAGCTTCGTCCTCCAGGTCGTGGGGGCACCGCAGCTCATGTCCGTTGCAAGGTAACCCCAAGGGAGGAGTTTGGTGAAAAAGACATTGCCTGTGCCTTCGTGCTCGCGGATTGTCTGGAGCACGGCATTGTAATCATTGAAGTGGGCACCTGTGGTCACAAGTCCGGCGGCCGGACCTTCCTTGATTGTATAGGTGAGGTCTGTAAGCGGAGCATCCCTGTAGATATTGACAAATCTGAGCGTCATGGTCTGAAGCAACGCAAACATGATTACAGCGACACAGACCGTTGATACAATTCTGGTTCTGGCTTCATATTTTTCAGAAAAATCCTCACAGTTTTCAGAAAAATCCTCACAGTTTTCAGAGATACCATAGCTTCCCAAGACACCTTTGCAGCTTTTTGTGAAATCATTAATGAAGCAGATACCTGCTATTGCTGCGATGCTGTGTCCGAGGGCCAGGATATACAGATCTCCGTTTGAGGAATAGCTGTAGGTCATGGAAAAAATCATTCCGCCAATGAACACGAGAGTGAACAGATGATAACTTCTATTCTCGTGCGCGGTCAGGAAAAACAGTGGAAGGGCAAAGAGAAGCAGTGCGGTTGAGATATATCCGGTATGGCCGAGGGATCTGTAGGCAAAAAACAGGAACAGAAGAAAGTCAGTAGCGAACGCTGGAATTATCAGACACTGTGTTATTTTATTTATTTTTACGCATAATGTGGTAATAGGTCCTGCTTTTATATGCCGGCAAATGTCTGCGATAAATCCATATATGGCGAGCAGGACTGCGAGATAAACAGCTCGGCCATATACGTCGGTCACAGCCCTAAAGAATTTCCTGATTGGTCCTGTGAGGCTTGTAATGTGTTCCTCGTCGGTGAGGACGTACTCAAGGTTGTTAATGATACCCATAAAGCCGGATGTGCAGAGGGTGTAGATAAGCACCGGGATTGCAGGGATGATAATGCCCACAAGGGTCCAGCCGAAAATGGGCCAGAGCAGGGGGCGGAGCTTCTTTGCAAAAACAGGCAACAGCACTGCGATGGCACATGCCAGGAAGTATCCGACTGCCAGGGAGGGAAGCGCAAGAACAGAAAGCGCAAAGAAGAAACCAGCCAGGATGAGGCTGAGGTTTGTATGGATGTGCTGCTTAACATTGATGCACCGTTTGATATCACACGTTATCGAATCTCCGGAGCTGCCATCTGCTGTAGGTTTTGCGGTTTCTTCTGCTGCAGGCTTCGCGGTTCCTTCTGCTGCGGGCTTTGCGGTTCCTTCCGCTGTAGGCTTTGCAGTGTTCAGGTGATTGTATATCAGCAGCATGCTCAGCAGGAAGAAGGAAACCGACAGGGTGTAGTAGGACACTGTGGCAATGTTCAGATGACAGTAGAACTGATAGAACAGGCCGCAGACAAGTCCAATAAATTCACCGTGGGTCCTGCGTATTATTCTATAGACTGCGATGGCAATGGCGTATGAAAGGACTACATAGAGAAATCTGAAAAACAGGATTATTCCATCGTTTGAACCGGTGACTGCCCTGAAGAGTCCCTGGAAGGGAAGGATCAGGAAACTAACCAGCTGGGTGGGGAACCACTCATGGACGAATATATGGTCTCCCTGAAGAAATCTGTTTGCTGTTGAGAAATAGAAGGTCTCGTCCGACCAGCAGAAGGAATATCTGCTGCGAAGTAGCAGAGCCAGCGCTGACAGCGTGAACAGAATAAGGGGGATTGATTTGGATTTCATTATTTTTTCTGACATATGGTCCTCTCGGTGGTAATCGTTATTTTAGGTTAATGATACTTGAAATTCAGAAAAAAACAAACTTTTTTGTGATTTTGGAAATAAAGTAAAGGCTTCTGCGAGTGGGTTTCTTTGAGTGGGTTTCCGTGAATAGGCTTCTTTGAGTAGGCTTCCGTGAATATGCTTCTTTTTGTAGGCTTCTTTGTGCGGGGTATCGGTTTGTCGCTTGTTTTAGGGTCTGCCCTATACTGATTTCTGCACTGGTTTTGGCTTGCGTATTGGCTTTCTGGCCATTTTCCTTCTTGCCCTATACTGCGATTTTGATTTCTTTATTGGCTCATTCGCATTCTGGGCTGGGAGCCATAATCATCCAGATAGAAGCCATTTTGACGAATATAGGCTTGATGGGGAATTTCAATGTTGCCCTATAACACTAGGAAACTATTTTGTATCGGCTATTATGGACTTTCCGTCTGCCGCCAATATGTCTGTCAAGAATGTGATATAGGCCTTTATCGCAAAATGGCCTTGAGCCAATACAACGCAGAAAAAAGAGGCCTGACACTACATTCAGAAGCATGCATAGAAAAACAAAACTTGAACGCAGATAAGCAATCCCCCGCCTCTAAGGCTTAGAGCCGTAGGCGGGGGCAGGGGGATGCTTATGTCAGCGGGGGTTAAAGCCCCCGCTGACAAGCTGCGAAGCAGCCTGCGTTCATGAGCAAGGAGCGAAGCGGATTGCGAATGTCCGCTTTATCAAACACATAAACATAAGAAAAGACTTCACAAGAAAAACACAAGAAAAATGGCCGATTATATTGTAGAAATTGGCAAAAAATAGTATCATATTAAGGATTATGGTTGATTATAATAATATTCTGGAATTTTATAAGGATAAGCGTGTTTTTGTCACGGGACATACTGGATTTAAGGGTACCTGGCTTTGCAGGATTCTGACCGGTGCGGGTGCGATTGTGACGGGATATTCCCTTGAGGCGCCTACCAGTCCTTCTCTCTTTGAGATGTCAGGACTTACGGAGCATGCCAACATGACCTCGGTCATTGGAGACGTCAGGGATTATGAGTCCATGAAGGCTGCCTTCGTGAAGGCCGAGCCTGAGATTGTGCTTCACCTCGCAGCCCAGCCCCTTGTTATCGAGTCCTACCGAAGACCAGCCTACACCTATGAAACTAATGTCATGGGTACGGTCAATCTGCTTGAGATCGTCAGAGAAGTGGGGGGAGTCAGGAGCCTCCTCAATGTCACCACAGATAAGGTGTACTACAACGATGAGAGCGGAGTTGGTTTTACTGAGGATATGCCCCTTGATGGATACGACCCTTATTCAAACAGCAAGTCATGCTCTGAGCTTGTTACTCATGGCTACAGCAACTCATTCTTTAAGGGGGCGGGGGTTCCTGTTTCCACTGCGCGGGCAGGCAATGTAATAGGCGGTGGGGATTTTGCAGATAACCGAATTGTTCCCGACTGTGTGAGGGCTGCGCTTGAGAAGAAGCCGATTCTAATCAGAAATCCCTATTCAGTAAGACCTTTTCAGCATGTTCTGGAACCTCTGTTTATCTATCTGTTCATTGCTGCGGAGCAGTATAAGGACATTGAGAAGCAGGGGGCATACAATGTCGGTCCAGAGGAATCTGACTGCGTGACTACCGGCCGCATTGCGGATCTCTTCTGCGAAGCCTGGGGTGAAGGCATGGCATGGGAGAACACCTGCGTGGAAGGACCACATGAGGCAGGTTATTTGAGACTTGACTGCACGAAACTGAAGAACACTTTTGGATGGAAGCCTGTCTGGAACATTGATACGGCAATAGCCAAGAGCGTGGAGTGGTCGAAGGACTACCGCGATGGCAAGGATATACCAGAGGTAATGGACCGCCAGATTGCGGAGTATGTGGAGGATTCGATGGCATGATATTTTTTGAAAATATGACTGAGCAGCAGGCAAGGGAGCAGATCCTTTCGATGACTGCAGAGTACTGTAAGACTTTTCACAATCAGAAAAAGGAATTCAAGGAGGGAGACAGAATCCCTTACGCGAGCCGTGTTTATGATGAGAACGAGATGGTAAATCTCGTGGATTCGGCCCTTGAGTTCTGGCTGACAAGCGGAAGATACACCGATCAGTTTGAGGCTGAACTTGCAAAGTATCTGGGCGTAAAGTTCTGCTCCCTGGTTAACTCGGGTTCTTCGGCAAACCTGATCGCTTTCATGGCACTTACAAGTCCCCTTCTTGGAGACAGGGCAGTAAAGCGCGGTGATGAGGTTATCACAGTGGCAGCAGGTTTCCCGACAACAGTTAATCCTGTGATCCAGTACGGAGCGGTTCCTGTGTTTGTGGATGTGACAATCCCCCAGTACAACATTGATGTCACTCAGCTTGAGGCAGCTCTTTCTGAGAAGACCAAGGCAGTCATGATTGCACACACTCTTGGAAATCCCTTTGATTTATCAGCAGTGAAGGCATTCTGCGATGCGCACAATCTGTGGCTTGTGGAGGATAACTGCGATGCACTCGGATCAAGGTACGAGATTGACGGCGTCTGGAAGTTCACCGGAAGCGTAGGTGACATTGGAACGTCAAGCTTCTACCCTCCTCACCACATGACCATGGGAGAGGGCGGTGCTGTATATACAGACAACCCGCTTCTCAACAAGTGCATCCGCTCCTTTAGGGATTGGGGAAGAGACTGTGTATGTCCTTCCGGTCGCGACAACCTGTGCGGACATAGATTTGATGGTCAGTACGGTGAGCTTCCCAAGGGATATGATCACAAATACGTGTATTCGCACTTCGGATACAATTTGAAAGCAACAGATATGCAGGCAGCTGTAGGCTGTGCCCAGCTTGAAAAATTCCCTACGTTTGTAGAGCGCAGGAAGCATAATTTTTCACACTTAAAGGCAGCTCTTGCGGGAACAGAGGATAAGCTCATCCTTCCTGAGGCCTGCCCGTCATCAGACCCCAGCTGGTTTGGTTTCATAATGACCTGCCGTGAGGGCGTTGATAGGGAGAAGGCTGTCAGATATATAGAAGAGCACGGTGTTCAGACGAGAATGCTCTTTGCGGGCAATCTGATCAAGCACCCCTGCTTTGATGAGATGAGAAAGTCAGGCGAGGGATATCGCAGAATAGGCGACCTGGCGGTAACTGACAGGATCATGAAGGATTCCTTCTGGGTAGGCGTATACCCGGGAATGACAGACGAGAAGCTTGACTACATGGCAAGGATTATCGCAGAGGCTGTCAGACAGTAGTCGGTTGCATGGTTTCGACTGACTGATGACGATAAGATGGGGCAATAAAAAGTAAGGGAGAGACATACGTGGAGGACGCGTATGTCTCTTCGTGGTAAAAGAAAGAAGTGGATATTGATGCCAAACAAGGAAAAACTCCTGCTGCTTGACTGCACATTACGGGACGGTGGCTTCATAAATGACTGGGAATTCGGTCATGAAAATATCATGAATATTTTTGAACGCGCGGTGAGTGCCGGAACCGATATCATCGAGCTCGGCTTCATTGATGAACGAAGAAGCTTCGACATTAACAGGACCATCATGCCGGACGGAGAGGCCGTGGATAAAATCTTTGAAGGGCTTGATAAGGGCGGCAGCATGCTCGTGGGAATGATTGACTACGGCACCTGCTCGGCTGACAGGATAAAGCCCTGCTCTGAGAGCATCATGGATGGAATCAGGGTTATTTTTAAGAAAAAAAATATGAGAGAGGCAGTGGCGTTCTGCGGTGAGCTAAAGGACAAGGGCTACAGGGTATTCGTCCAGCCTGTCTCCATAACTAGCTATTCGGATGAAGAGATGTCACTTCTGGTGGATATGGTTAACGACCTTTCACCTGAGGCTATGTCCATGGTTGATACCTACGGACTGCTTCACGAGGGCAACCTCCTTCACTACTTTGACCTGATGGACGGACGCCTTGATAAGCATATCAAGATGGGATATCACGCCCACAATAACTTCCAGCTGGGCTATTCCAACTCAATCGCTCTGATGGAGAGGAACATGGCAAAGCCTGAGGCGGAGAGAAGGACACTTGTGGTGGACGGATCGTCCTTCGGAATGGGCAAGGGTGCAGGCAATGCTCCAATAGAGCTTCTTGCGATGTACATGAACAGCCACTTTGGAAGGAATTTTGACATAAGCCAGATGCTGGAGACCATTGATGTCAGCATCATGAACATCTACTTAAAGCTCCCCTGGGGTTACTCACTTAAGTACTTCCTTGCGGCATCGAATGACTGCCATCCTAACTACGTGCAGCATCTGATGCAGAAGAGAACACTCTCGGTCAAGTCGGTAAATGAGATCCTTGACAGCATAGCGCCGAAGGAGAAGCTTGCGTACAACGCAGAGCATATCGAGGCGTTGTACAGGGAGTACCAGCAGAATGAGATAAATGATGACAGGGCGCTTGAGGGCCTTAGCGGAGAGCTTGCCGCTTCACCGGTGCTTGTGCTTGGACCTGGAAAGACAATACAGACACAGAAGTCAGACATTCAGGCCTTTGTGGCAAAAAATAAGCCGGTAGTCATTGCAATCAATTACGAGCCTGAGGACATCTATGCAGACTATATCTTCGTCACCAACGCAAAGCGGTATGTGACCCTTGAGGGTCACCTGACAGGACGGGCGAAGATAATTGCCACCTCCAACATCACAAGGGCCAGAGGCAGCTTTGATTACCAGGTGGACTACGGCAGCCTGATTGACCCGAATTTCGAGATACCAGACAGCTCACTGATTATGCTGATGAGGCTGTTTACAAAGCTTGGGGTAACGAGCGTTAACCTTGCGGGCTTTGACGGCTACACATCGAACTCGGGAGACAACTACTTTAACATCGCCATGGAGTATGCGTTTGTGAAGGATATTGCAGATACCCTGAATGACTACACGAAGAAGGCGCTCGGGGAACTCTCAAAGAGTCTTGACATCACCTTCCTCACAAAATCGCACTACCAGGATTGAGGTTTGCGTTGCTTGCCGTGAAGAACTGGAGTGGAACTTACGGAAGGAATTGCATATACGGAGACGAGGTGTTCTCCGAGAAAATTTCGCATGCGGTAAAATTTTTGCAGGAGAATACCTCGTCTAAGCACATATCGATGTTTTACAGGAAAGGAATAGGTAATGAGCAATTATAAAGCAGCCATCTTCGATGTGGACGGCACTTTACTGAATACACGCGAAGGCATCCTTGAGGCAATCAGGGACGCACTTGTGGAGGTGGGACTTCCCCCGCTTAAGAAGGAGGATGAGAAATATTTTATCGGACCTCCCATTCAGAAATCTGCGATGCAGGTATATGGCGTGACCAAGGAGGGAGCGCAGGAATTCGCTGAGGCTTACAGGAACTTGTACTCACAGCATGAGTACCTCTTCAAGGCTAGCCACTACGAGGGAATCCTTGAACTCATGAAGAACCTTAAGGCAGCGGGCATCAAGATTGCAATCGCAACCTACAAGAGAGAGGATTATGCACTTGATATCGTGGAGCACTTTGGCTTTATGGAGTATGCAGAGGTTGCCCACGGGGCAGATAACTTCAACAAGCTCACCAAGTCAGATATCATCAGGATGTGCATCAGCGAGATGGGACTCACACCCGCCGACTGTGTCATGATCGGAGATTCGGATAATGATGCCATTGGAGCAGACGGAATTGGATGTCCCTTTATTGGATGTACCTACGGATTTGGATTTACAAAGGATGAGGATGTGGACGAGTATCCCAACATCGGAAAAGCGGCAAAGCCGGCAGACATCCTTGGATATATCGTGGGATAGATATGCTGGAATAGATATACTGGGACAAGGTCAGCACCTTACAGAAACCAAGCAAAAAGTGAGAAATCTGTAAGGAAGTACCGGGCAGGCGAGCAAGTCCCTTACAGAAACCAAGCAAAAAGTGAGAAATCTGTAAGGAAGTACCGGGTAGGCGAGCAAGTCCCTTACAGAAACTAAGCAAAAAGTGAGAATTCTGTAAGGAAGTACTGGGTAGGCGAGCAAGCACCTTACAGAAACTAAGCAAAAAGCGAGAAATCTGTAAGGAAGAGCCGGGCAGGCGAGCAGACACCTTACAGAAACCAAGCAAAAAGTGAGAAATCTGTAAGGAAGTACCGGGCAGGGGTGAATGAGCCGGGCAGGCGAGCAAGTCCCTTACAGAATCTAAGCAAAAAGTGAGAAATCTGTAAGGAAGTACCGGGCAGGCGAGCAAGTCCCTTACAGAAACTAAGCAGAAACTAAGCAAAGAACAACCAGAAACACCTAGAAATGAGGAATGAATTGTGAAAAAGAAGATAGCGCAGATAATTGCAGATTTTCTTGTGGATAAGGGCGTGACCGACCTGTTTACTGTAACGGGCGGCGGCGCGATGCATCTCAATGATGCCCTGGGACACAAGGAGGGACTGAGAAGCATATATAACCATCACGAGCAGGCATGTGCCATCGCTGCTGAAGGGTATGCGAGATATACAGGGAAGATAGCAGCGGTGTGTGTCACCTCTGGACCTGGCGGAACGAATGCAATCACAGGAGTTCTCGGTGCATGGCAGGATTCAATCCCCATGTTTGTCGTGTCAGGACAGGTTAAGCGCGAGACGACAGTGCATGCGACGACAGTGCCCTTAAGGCAGCTCGGCGACCAGGAATTTGACATCACGGCCTGCGTTGGCTGCATGACAAAGTATGCAAAGCTTGTGTGGCAGCCCGAGGAGATAATGTATCACCTGGAGAAGGCCTGGTATCTTGCAAACAACGGAAGAAAGGGCCCTGTATGGCTTGATATTCCCCTCGACGTGCAGGCGGCCGTGGTTGATACGGATGATTTGACAATGCATTTTGACCCGGTAATGGAATCGCCCTCAGAGGCCGAGGTGTGCAAGACGGCATCGGATACTACTGACACCTACGAGAGGATGGAAAATCCTGTATACGATGAGAGCCTTACGCCTGAAATACTGGAAAAAATAAGAGCGGCAAAGCGACCTGTAATTTTTGCGGGAACCGCAATTAACCACGCTGGGGCGAAGAATGAGTTTCTTATGCTGGCTGATACACTGCAGCTTCCTGTAGTGACTGCCTGGAACGCACATGACATCCTGGACGCTGATTCCCCCTACGATGCCGGAAGACCGGGAACTGTCGGTAACAGAGGCGGCAATTTCGTTGTGCAGAACTGCGACCTGCTGCTGGTGCTCGGTTCGAGACTTAATATCAGGATTGCGAGCTACAACTATAAGGATTTTGCAGGAAGTGCCTACAAGATTATTGTGGATATTGACGAGAAGGAGCTTAAGAAGCCTACCGTAGTTCCTGATATGCCCGTTCATGCAAACCTTAAGGATGTGTGCCTTTCACTTACTAAGGCTGTCCGCCGGAGAGAAGAGAACGGTGAGAACCTTGAGAGAATCATAGGCGACAAGTCGGCATGGCTTGAGTGGTGCACAACCACCAATAGGAGATACCCCGCCTGCAGACAGGAGTTCCTGAGAACTGATAAGCCGCTTAACCACTATGCCTTTAATGACAGGCTGTTCACGGAGTACCTTAAGGATGGAGATGCTGTGGGATGCGGAAATGGAGCAGCCTGCGTTGTGACCTTTCAGTCCTGCTATATCAAGAAGAACCAGAGAGTATTCACCAACTCGGGCTGTGCTGCAATGGGATATGGCTTCCCTGCGGCAATCGGAATGGCGGTTGCAAGAGAGAGCGCAAGTACACATGATCAGGATGGATATACCTACAGCATGAGGATTGCTGCCGGCGAAGGAGCAGACGAGGCGGTTGTAAAGAACCCTGAGAAACCCAGGGTAATCTGCATCGATGGAGACGGAAGCTTCCAGATGAACATTCAGGAGCTTCAGACAGTGGTATATAACAATCTGAACCTCAAGATTATCATTATAAATAACAACGGTTATCATTCAATAAGACAGACGCAGACGAATCTTTTCAAGGGGCAGCCCTATGTGGGTATCTGCGATGGAAACGGAGTATCCTTCCCTGACCTGTCAAAGCTTGCCCCCGCGTACGGCCTTCCCTACTACAGGGTGGACAGCTTGAAGGGAATGAAAACTGTGATGGACAAGTTCCTTAGCGAGGACGGTCCTGCGCTTTTGGAGGCTATTGTGGATGAGACTCAGAATTTTGAGCCAAAGCTCTCATCGAAGGTTCTGCCTGATGGAAGAATAGTGTCGCCTCCGCAGGATGACATGTTCCCCTTCCTTCCCAAGGAAGAATACGAAGCTAACAAGGATATGAGCAGATTTAGGTAGAAAAAGATTTAAGTAGAAAAAGAAATACGTAGAATTGAGTAAGAAAAAGAATTGAGCAAGATTTCAAAGTACATTAAGAAAAATAGAATGAAGGCAGTCCTTTCCGTGGTTATCCTCGCATTTGGATTCCTCTCAATATTGGTACTGGCCCTTCTTCCTGATGTGGTCTTCTATAAAAAGGATATGCTTAAGGATGCGTTGCTGACGGTTCTTGCTGCGGCTGCGCCCTGGATTCCCTTCACTGTGAGGGGGACGAGGGCCAAGTGGCTTGATGAGTTTCTGATGCTGTTTGCCAGTGTGGTTTCCTACGCGATGATGGCAGACCTCAACATGTTCACCGGAAACTATCCGCTGACGATGAAGAATGCAGTAATGAACGGCATCGTGCTGTTCTTCCTGTATAAGCTTGTGTACATCCTGATTGGAAGGCTGTGGATAACAGTGCTCTTGTCGGGCATGATTTGCTTCATATGGGGAGCAGCCAACTACTATGTGGAGACCTTCCGCGGCATGGCAATCCTTCCCTGGGAGGTAATCGCCGGAGCGGGAGCCGCTGCAAACGTGGCAGGAGGATATCAGTTCTTCCTGTACAAGCAGGAACTTTTCTGGGCACTGGCTATCATATTTTTTGCAGGAATGTGCTTCCACGTGCAGAACGGAAGAAGCCTTAAGTTCAGGATTTCCTATGGGATACTGGCATTTGTCGTAACTACAGGTATTCTTTTTGGCCTGTGCGTCAGCCCTCAGTTTGAGGCGCTGTCAGATGACCTGTGTCTTATACAGATGAGATATGCAACGCAGGGAATCCCAGTGAGCTTCCTGCACTACGCAAGGCTCATGTTCACTGAAATGCCCGAGGGATATTCTGTGGAGGAATGTGAGAGAATTGTCGAGCTATATAACGACGAATGGAAGGCGGCAGCGGGCGCGAATGCTCCGACTCCGAAAAACGTGATCATCATTATGAGCGAGAGTTTTTCGGATTTCAGTCTGATAGGTCAGTCGGATATTGTCGATGAGTGTACGCCCTTCTTCAGAAGCCTTAAGGAGAATACAATCCGCGGCAACATCTACGTGCCTGTGTACGGAGCTGGAACCGTGAATTCAGAATACGAGGGTCTTACCGGCAACTCCATCGTGTTCCAGAAGGGACTTCCCTTCTCCTACGCCGTGCAGGAAAACAGGCCGTCGATTGCCAGGATATTTAAGGATCTGGGCTACAGCACCTATGGACTCCACCTGTTCAAGGCCAGCAATTACAACAGAGTCAAGGTCTATCCGTATCTTGGAATAGATGACTTCGTGACTATTGAGACTGTGGGGAATGACACGCCGGAAAAATATAGGATGAAGACCTCGGATTCCTGGAACTTCAAGGAGATTGAGGAGCTTGACAGGCAGAATGGCGACAAGCCCTTCTTCATGTTCAATGTAACCTACCAGAATCACGCCGGATACGAGGATCCCATGGAGCTTGCAGATGAGCTTATCGACCTGTCAGAGTACGGCGATATGCCAAAGGCAGAGGTGTACATGACACTCATGAAGAAGTCGGATGATGCGCTAAGGGAGTTAATCACGTACTACGAGGCCTGTGATGAACCCACGATGATAATGTTCTTTGGCGATCATCAGCCCAAGGTTGAGGACGATTTCTACAACATGGTCTATGGAGGGAACCTTGCTGAGGCTCCGCTTGATGTACAGAACCTTAAGTACACGACGCCCTTCTTCATCTGGGCCAACTATGATATTAAGGAGCAGGACCTTGGCGTGACCTCCGCCAACTACCTGCCGGAGCTGGTGCTTGAAGCTGCTGATGTGGCGCTTCCACCCTACTACCAGCTTCTCCATGAGATGAGGGAAAAATATCCCGTCTTCTCCGTGAATGAGGTAATTGATGAGGCAGGCAACAACCTGTCCTACGAGGATGTGATGGATGACCCACTGGTGCGTGATTACAGGTTCCTCGAATACAACAACGTTAACGACAAGAGCGAAAATGTCCTTTGGGACGCTTATGGATGCAAGAGCGAATGAAAGAAGCCAACATCAAAAACAGAATAGAGAAGCTCCTTAAAGGACCGCTTGGCTACCTCGCGATGTACACCCTGGTTTTCATGCTGACATCCCTGTTTGTCTTCTGGAATTTCCTGGTGAAGGGAAAGACCATGATCTACTCAAACGACGGATACTACCAGCACTACAACAGCCTGGTGTACTACGGAAACTACCTCAGGGCCTTCTTAAAAGCACTCTTTGCGGAGCACACTTTCAGGATGCCAATGCTTGATATGAGCATCGGACTTGGCTCTGATGTACTCACGACGCTCCACTACTATGTCTGTGGCGACCCGCTCTATCTGCTCACGGTATTTGTGCCATCGCAGTACATGGAATATTTTTACACGCTGCTTGTGATTCTGAGGATGTACCTTGCAGGGCTTGCCTTTTCAGCATTTGCCCTCTACCACAGAAATGACCGCGTGTTCACAGCACTTGGAGCCCTGCTTTACTGCTTCTCCGGCTACATGCTGATTCCAGGCGTGAAGCACATAATGTTTGAGCCGGCAGCAATCTATCTGCCGCTTGTACTGCTTGGCCTGGAAAAAATATTAAGGAAGGAAAAGCCCTATCTGTTCGTGGTGGCGACTGCGCTCGCTGGCTGCAGCAACTTCTACTTCTTCTTCATGATAGTGGTGGCAGCTGTTATCTATGCAGTTTTCAGATGGTTTATGCTATTCCCCATCGAGGGTAAGGCAGATGTCAGGGACTGGATGGCGAGAAATATTGCTGAAATCGGCAGGACCATAGCAAGAGTGCTTCTGTGGGGAGTACTGGCCCTTGGAATCGCAGCAATCGTGCTGCTCCC
>DCHL01000057.1:23698-36900 GCA_002317595.1 Lachnospiraceae bacterium UBA1753
CTCCTCTACGAGTGGAAGTACTACCTGGTCAATTTCTCCGGATTTATGACCGGTGAATACCTTACAGAGGGAACCTTCTACACCTTCTTTGGCTTCACAGCGATGGGAGTGCTGGGATGTGCCCTTCTCTTATCTTCAAAGGGAAAAAATAAGGCCCTTAAGGTCATGTTCATCATGCTGCTTGTATTCGCCTTCGTGCCCTTCTTTGGGTATGCGATCAGCGGATTTTCATATGTGAACAACAGATGGTTATTTGCATTTTCGTGCTTTGTATCCTACGTGTTTACAAAGAGCATGAGCCAGGCTGGGGAAATAGACAGAAAGCAGGCTGAGAGAGCCTTTGCAGGAATTGCAGTCTACGGAGTACTGTGTTATATCTCACAGACCGACAGGACTGTTGCGGCCATGTCAGGAATCGCGCTCGCCCTTGCAGGAGCATTTCTGGTGCTCAGAAGGACGGCTGGCACTGGGGATAAGTGTGATACGAGTGAGAATGCTGCGATAGATAAGCGTGATACGAGTGAGAGTGCTGCGATAGATAAGTGCTTCAGGAACTGCTTTATCGCGCTGGTAGTGCTGTCTGTTGCAGTGAATTCCGTGGCAGCCTTTAACGATATTGACGGAATGCTTCCAAGGCATATCCCGACCAACAGCAGGATGAATAATCCCACGAAGGCAATTGAAGAGCTTGGAGACGACGGAGTGTACCGATTTGAGGCGGAGAGGATTACCGATGCCCTCAATATGTCGTGGCACAATGGTACAATGAGCAATGCCTTCTATTTCTCGGTGCTAAACGGCAACGTGTCCAAATTTTTTACCGACTACAATGTGAGCAATACGACGGAGTACAGATTTGAGAGCATGGATGCAAGAGCAATCCTTGATCTGGCTTCGGCTGTAAAGTATGCGCTTGTCAGGGACGGCAAGGAGCACAGGCTTCCTTATTCCTACAATGAGAAGGCAGGTGAGTCGGTAATCGGAGATGTGTACGGCGTGTACCGCTCAGAGTCTGCACTGCCTCTTGGATACACCTATGATGGAATCATATCTGAGGCTGACTACGAGGCGATGGATGCTCCCACAAAGCAGGATGCACTACTGCAGGGCGTGTATCTGGAGGGGTACGATGGCGGCGAGGTGCCTACTGCAGATATTGAAATGAGCCATGTGAAGCCTGACTACACCACATCCTCAGAGGGTGCGGTGGATATCTACGAGGATCACTTCTTCGTGAGGGAGAAGGGAGCCACTGTAACCTTTAGCTTCAAGGGCGTTCCTGACAGCGAGACCTACCTTAGGGTGACGGGCTTTGACTACGAGGACGTGAATCCCGTGAGCCTCATGGATACGAGTGCGATGTCACTCTATGACAGGCTTCAGACTGCAATGCAGTCAAGAAACTTCGTGCCCGAGGATAAGGGTGCCTTCTTCATCGATGGAAATGAGCACAGCGATTATTACACGATAAACAACAGCAGGCAGCCCGCTTACAGTGGTAAGCATGATTATATGTACAATACCTACTACAGTGAGAGCGGAATTGACAGTGTGTCCATAAGGTTTTCCGGAATCGGAACCTACAGCTTTGATAATATAGAGATTGTCTGCCAGCCCATGGGCGAAGCCCTGAAGGCTGCAAAGGAGCGAGGAAAAGACGTTCTTCGTGATGTGCAGATTGGAACAAATGAGATAACAGGACATATCACCTCTGGCAAGACAGAGGTTATGTGCCTTGCAGTACCCTACAGCAAGGGCTTTAAGGCCTATGTTGATGGACGTGAGGCAAAAATATATAAGGCAAACACCATGTATATGGGACTCGTCCTTACGCCGGGAGAGCATGATGTGAGATTCACCTATGCAACGCCCTTCCTTGGGACGGGAGCAATTGTGACACTTGTGTCACTGATTGCATTTGCCGTGATAATTTTTTGGGACAAAAGAAGGCAGAAGAGAAATCTTCAGACTGGAAATGAGGAATAAATGAAGAAAATCAGTGTAATGATACCCTGCTATAACGAGGTTGAGAACGTAGTTCCCATGAGCGAGGCTGTGTGCTCTGTCATGGAGAAGGAACTGTCGCAGTATGACTACGAGCTTCTGTTCATTGACAACTGCTCCACTGACGGAACCAGGGATAAGCTTGAGGAGATATGCAGCAGGAACAAGAAGGTCAAGGCAATCCTCAACGTGACCAATTTCGGACAGTTCAACTCACCCTTCCACGGAATGTGCCAGACAAGCGGAGACTGCGTGGTTTCCATGTGCTGTGACTTCCAGGATCCCGTGGAGATGATTCCCGTATTTGTAAAGGAGTGGGAGAAGGGACATAGAATCGTCAGCGGAATCAAGACTACCAGCAGGGAAAATCCCATCATCTATGCGATGAGGAGCGTGTATTACAAGCTTATAAAGGGAATGTCTTCTGTTGAGATGATTGAGCACTTCACAGGCTTTGGACTCTACGACAAGACCTTCATCAGCCTACTTAGGGAACTCGATGACCCGACACCCTTCCTTCGCGGAATTGTTGCGGAGTACGGAAGCGGCTTCAACAAGATTGAGATTGAGTACGAGCAGGCTAAGAGAAGGGCTGGTAAGACCCACAACAACTTCTATTCGCTCTATGATGCAGCAATGCTGTCAATCACTTCGTATACCAAGGTTCTGTTAAGGCTTGCCACGTTCCTGGGCTTTGCAAGCTCCGGGGTGAGCCTTGGGATTGCGTTTATTTACCTGGTGCTCAAGCTTACGCACTGGTATGAGTACACGGCAGGCTACACTCCAATGGTCATCGGCGTGTTCGTGCTGGGATCTCTCCAGCTGTTCTTTATCGGACTTTTGGGAGAGTACATTCTCAATATCAATACCCGCGTCATCAAAAGGCCTCTTGTAGTTGAGGAGAGACGCATCAATTTTGACTCTCAGACGGAAGAAAAATGATTAACCTTCAGAAGGATGACTAATGATTAACATTAAGAAGCTTAAAGACAATTATTTTGTGAAATATACTGTGCTGTTTGCATTCACAGCATACCTGGTGTTTTCCTGGTATATTTTTTCCGGGAAATCCCTTATCTGGAAGAACGATGGCTGGATGCAGGTCTACAGGGCTGCGCTCTTCTACAGTGAGAGCATGAGAAATGCCATCAAGGACCTTATCCTGCACGGTAAGTGGAGCTTCCCTTACTGGGGCTACAATTTCGGAGAGGGCGATGACACTGTGACATCCCTCGCCTACTATGCAGTGGGTGACCCCTTTACCTTTCTGTACACATTCGTTCCCTATGGACTTGTGTATGTGGCTTACTGGTTCATGTCGCTTTTAAGGCTCTATATGGCCGGTGTGAATTACTCGCTGTTTTGCTTCGAGGTAGGCAAGAAGCGTGACTTTTCCGTGCTTGCAGGCGCGATTGTGTACGATTTCTGCTACTGGGGACTGCTCAATGCGGCGCGCCACCCCTACTTCATAAATGCAATGCTGATGCTTCCCCTCGTCATGATGGGGGCTGAGCGGTTAATAAAAAATAAGGGCTGGAAACTGCTTACCCTGTCCGTAGCCATGATGGCGCTCATGAATTTTTACCACGTGGTATTCGTGGCTGTGGGAACGGCAGTTTATGTCGTAATCAGGCTCGTCCTTATATATAAGAAGGACGTTAAGACAATAGCACTCAAGATTATCAGGACGGGATTTGTGGCCGGTCTTGGAATGCTCATGGCCTGCGTCACTCTTCTACCGACCTACATGGTGCTTGTCACCAATCCGAGAATGGGCAAGGACAACGTGACTCAGGTGCTCTACCCCTGGTCACATTACAGGAAGCTTCCCATGCTGTTTTTAAGCTCTGGAAACGGTGTATATAATTACTGGGTCTGCATGGGATTTGCAGCGCCGGTGCTGGTTGCACTTATCCTGCTCCTTGTCAAAAAGGCGAAGGGTAATTCAGAACTCATCGCGGTGAGACTCGGCTGGCTGGTGTGCCTTATGTTCCTGACCTTCCCCATCGTTGGAAGAGCGACAAATGGATTTACCTATGTCGCCAACAGATGGAGCTTCTCCATTGCGATGGTAGCGGCATACACGGTTACAGCGATGTGGCCCTATCTGCTCGAGATGACAAAGAAGGAGAAGATTCTTGTCGGAGCAGGAGTTGCTGGAAGTATTATCCTTGTGAGCCTTCTCAAGGAGTCCAGGGAACCCATGACCTATTCGGGACTTATCATAGCAGCCATCACATATCTGCTGATGCTTGATGTGGGTGTCCTGAAAAAAATGTCTAAGGCAAGACCGTATATACTTCTGACGCTTGTGGTATTCTCTGTCTTTATGGTGAGCTTCTGGCTCAATTCAAAAGCTGGTGAGAATTACGTAGGCCAGGCAAAGTCAATGGTAGAGGCGAGGGATGGAATTGAGGCAAGTGATGCCTATGCGGCAAAGACCGTCAAGGAAAATCACGGCGATATGGAATTCTCCCGCTTTGGCAGTGAGAGGCTGACGCTAAATGCAGGCCTTAATTCGGGAATTTCCTCAATTCAGCATTACTGGTCAATCGGAAATACTGCGATTTCAGCCTACAGGCAGGAACTCGCCCTTGCAGATGGCAATTCCTACAATTATAAGACGCTTGACAGGAAGGCAATCCTTATGGCGCTCACCGATGTCGGATACTACACAATCCCAACGGGCTGGGATGTAAAGCCGCCTTATGGTTATGAGTACCTTGACACTATCTATGTGCCCTACGCTAACGTGGATGACTGGCGCTACGACGTATATAAGAGTGAAAATGCGCTTCCGCTGGGATATACCTATGACGGCTACATTCTGAAGTCAGACTGGGATAAGTACACTCCGGAGAAGCGGCAGGAGGCAATGCTTGAGAGCGTTGTTCTTGAAAATGCGCCCTCATCAGTAAAGAGTAAGATACCTTCCTTTGATTCAAAGGTGATGGATTATACGGTTGAATGTTCGCCTGAGGTAACCCAAGTTGAGGGCGGCTTCAGAGTTGATAAGGACAAGGGAGAGATAACACTGAGGATTAATGGTCTTGATAATTCTGAGACCTATCTCTATGCAGAGAGTATAGATTATGAACCCTTCTCGCCCTATGACTGGTATCAGAAGAAGAGGACTTCACTTACCCTGAACCTTAAGACAGACCAGGGAACTGAAGGACTTATAACCTACAGAACAGGCGAGGATATCCACTATGAGGGAAGAGATTCCTACATGGAGAATATCGGCTACTCAGAAAAGGGTGTAAATGAGATTACCGTGAAGTTTAAGAGAGCCGGAGTCTACACCTTCAGCAGGTTTGAGGTATACTGTCAGCCGATGGATAACTTAAAGGCTAAGACTGATGCCTTGAGGGCCGTAAAGCTTGAGAATGCAATGCTTGGAACCAATGAGGTGACAGGCACAATCAGCAGCTCTGACAACAGACTGCTCTGTATGTCCATCCCTTACAACAAGGGCTGGAAGGCCTATATAGACGGCAAGGAAACAGTCGTTTACCGAGCAAATATCAAGAATATGGTAATTGAGGTTCCCACCGGGGATCATGAGATTTCCTTTAAGTATCATCCGCCATATCTGATGATGGGTGGAGTAATTTCAATACTTTCGTTCCTGATATTCCTGGGGGCATATATTATTGTGGATAGACCACGGTTTTTCAAAAAGAAGCAGGAGAGTGTGAAGGCAGATGCTTAAAAATGTGAGACCCGGCATATTAAAGGGAATTATGCTCGCACTTTCGGCCCTGGTTCTGCTGCTCCTTGTCGGCATAGTTCTTATCAGGGACAGGAGGGTGTACCAGCTTACAGAGACCAGTCCGGGGAAGCTTATGATAACCCAGAGGGATACACTGGGAGCTTCGCGCACCTTTGATTCCTGGGAGGATGAGCAGGGGCGGTATTATTTTTTCCTGCCATCCTATGTGAAAGATCACAGACTCTACTTCGATGGAGCAGGAATCGCGGAGCTGAAAAGTGAAGGTGGAAGCACCATTACCGGGGTTCCAATTGAAGATGGCGAGATATTCAGCATTGTAGTGGCGTCTTCGGGATATTCCTACGATGTCACAATCAAGAAGTCTGGGAAGGTGCCGGCTACGTTCATCAATACAAAGAGCGGCAACATGACGGCAATCTATGAGGACAGGGACTATGAAGAACCCGGGGACCTGACGATAGTGAGAGCTGACGGGTCCGTGGATTATAGTGGAAGCCTTGTATCAATAGGAGGAAAGGGTAATTCGAGCTGGGAGCAGGCAAAGCGTCCCTTGAAGTTTGAGACTAAGGAGCGGGTATCACTCCTTGGTATGCAGAACTCCTCAAAGTGGGTGCTGGATGCGCTGTACCGTGAGGGCAGCGGCCTTGCAAACGAGATTGCATTTGATATGGCAAGGGCCCTGGAGATGGATTTCGTGGCAGATTCAGAGTATACGGACCTCTATCTCAACGGAAATTATGTAGGTCTTTACAAGATATCCAACCGCGTGACCGCCTACCTTGAGGAGAATCCTGCGGACATATTTTTTGAGCGAGAGAATAATCCTAAGGAGACCAATGAGCTGTGGACCTCAGGGCTTGGCGTGCTCTACTCGAGCAGGGCAGGCAAGAAGGCTGAGGATAATAGGATAGAGCTAGGTTATGGATTGATCGATGAGATAGAGCAGTCGCTGTCTTCGGGCACGCAGGATTGGAAAAAATATCTGGATATACCCTCTGTGGCAGACAAGTACCTTGTGGATGAGGTCACTCTCAATCCTGACGGCAATACGGGGAGCCTCTTCTATGTGCTTAAGGATGGAGAAGAGCGGATCTGCTCAGGACCTGTGTGGGATTACGACATGGGCTTTGGCGAGTCGGGAAGATTCAACAGGAACATGAACTTTGAGGGTAAGGTAACCAATTATGACCGGCCTGAGGAGGGTGAGACGGAGAACCGCTGGTACGTGTTCCTGACAGAGGATGAAGAGTTCCTGGCAAGTGTCAGGGAGCAGTATGAGAGTAAGCTCCTTCCGAGGCTTAAGGCACTTGTTGAGACTGATATTGATGAACGCTACGATTACATCCGCGAGGCCGCTTCCTGCAATGATGTGCGATGGAAGGATATGGATAGAAGCGGAGATTTCCCAGGGCATTACAGCAGCCGTGACCTCAATGTAAGATATGTAAAGTTCTTCCTTGCAAAGAGGGTGAACTATTTAAATAAGCTCTGGGGGATTGAGAGCGAGGAACTTAGGGTTCCTGATAACAGGAGCACCCATCGCGTGAGATTTTATGACGTCGATGGCGACACGCTTTTAGATGAGATGACAGTTGGGGATGGCGAGGTGATTACTGAGACTCCGGAGCTTCCACCTGCTGATGATGGAGAGCAGTGCAGGAACTGGCTCTGCATGATGACTAACGAGAAGTATACACCAAGACTTCCTGTGTACGAGGATATTGACTTTATTGCTGAGGAATAGAGATGAACATTATTAGAGAAAACAAAGGATTTCTGACACTTGTGGTGCTTGCGGCCATCGCCGTGAGTATTGCAGCAGTATTTTTTGTGAGATCAGAAAATAAGGTTGACCTGCCTGGGGAGGGGACTTCAGAGAATCCTTATGACATTGAGACTGCGGCTGAACTTTACACAATCTGTATGAAGATTAACAATGGTGAGCTGTCAGCAGAGACATACATGGCGCTGTCAGCAGATATCGATATGACGGAGATTGAGGACTGGACTCCGCTTGGAGGACCGGAGGGTGTGTATTACGGTGTCTTCAATGGAAGGGGACACAGGCTTAAGAATTTCACCTGCAAGGACAGGGATGACGCAGGCTTCGTAGACCATCTTGGCGGAACCGTTGCCAATCTTGTGATTGAGAGCGGATATGTCTGTGGAAATGACAAGACTGGTGCCATTGCGGCCAAAATTGAGAAGGGTGGCAGTGTCGTTAACTGCATTAACCGTGCGACCGTAACTGGTGAGAAGGCCGGCGGAATCGCAGGTAAGAACGAAGGTCTTATTATCAACTGTGTGAGCAATCCCACCTCTGAGGAAAGTGAGATGAAGATTGCCGGCAAGCTGGAGAAGCAATCCACCCAGAACTGCTATACCAGAAAGGGAGGACATCACGAGATCCTGAATTTCTCGAGCGAGGAGGTCGACAGGATTGTGTACAGCACTGCGGGAAGATTCCTCAATGAGAGGATTGCGCAGCTTAGCCTTGAATACCCCGATGTGCCCCTGTGCCTGTGGACTGTGGAGGACGATGGCCCCATGCTCACAAAGGATGTTGCTGAGAGCGTTGTCGTGGTGAGGGCAGGCAATGAGAACCTCAAGTATGATTACGAGGAACACTGCTGGACGGGAAAGAGTGCGGATAAGCTTGAACTCATACTCAGGAACGGTGAGACTGTGTCTGCGGATATCGACAGTGCAGCGGGCATCGTCGTGTATGAGCGGTGCGGCGTAAAGAGCGAGATTGTCTTTACTGACAGGAAGGCTATCGAGACGGAGCGAGTGTTCCTGGATGAGGCTGGAAATGAAAAGGACAGAGATACTTACATTTATGTGACAGGCGTGTCAGAATATACTCTGTCAGGTGAAATAACAGGTCAGGTTGTCTGTGACACACCTGTAAAGCTGACTCTCAATAACGCAAAAATTACCAGCAAGTATGGTCCTGCAATTACTATTACTGGAAAAGATAAGGGTACGATTGTACTTAAGGATGGCACGGACAATCTGGCTGACGGCGTCAACTGGATTGATGTATATACGAAGAGCAAGGCAAATGAAGGTGCGATTTCCATGGACACTGACGCAGAGTTCACTGGAAAGGGATCCATCACGGTAAAGGGAAGTCTTGAAGGTATCGAGGGGGCTGACCTGCTTGAGTTCAACGACGGCACCTTCCATGTGTACTGCCCTGAGGATGCGATTGCAGCTTCTGATGATATTTTTATCAACGATGGATATCTGTATCTGAATGGCGATGACGATCTCGTGGACCCTGGTATGCTCGAGATGAACGGTGGTGTTATCACTGGATGTACAGAGACTGAGCACGCTCTCAATACAGAGAGATGCCATTTGAATGGTGGCCTTGTCATGTGCGGCTCCTTCATGGGAATTGCAGGCTTTGGAGGCGATGAGGACCCTGATTCTGCAATGCCAAGGGTTGAATTTAAGTTCCCTGAGGCACTTCCTGCAGGAACAGTGCTGGTGCTGACTGATGAAGATGACAATCCTATAGCAGCCCAGGAGCTTGAGGCACCCTCTGTCAGGTGGGATGTCTGCATGGAAGGGCTTGATAACAGAATCCTCAAGGTATATAAGGCAGATTCCGTCGACGGTGACTTTAATGATTATATTTGCATAAATCCCAAATCCTTTAAGGGAAGGGCGTACACCTGTGGCGGCTCAGACAAGATGAGAACGCTGGAAGATGGATTTTTTGAGATTGATTAATAGATGAACAAAAAAGGAAGAGGTCTGAAAAAATATATATTGAATGCCTTCCTTTGGCTGGTCCTTGCGGCTGTGGTTTTTCTGGCAGCTCTTGAGATATCGGGAAAGTTTGAGTATCTGAGGATTACTCTTTATGACCATATTGCAGGCGAGGATGCGAAGCTGTCCGGTGAGGGAACCAGGGAGGAACCCTATCTCATCAGAACTTCGAGTGAGTTTGCCATTTTTGCTGATGAGGTGAACAGCGGCGAGAGCGTTTTCAAGGGAGAATATTTTATTCTAGACAGCAACATCAGGCTTACGGGTGAGAATGCACGGGTGCCAGTGGGCGTTGATGGAGAAAAATATTTTGATGGAAACTTTGATGGTCAGGGACATACAATCTCTGGACTGAAAATGACAGGCGAAGGTGTTGGACTGTTTAATTATCTTCAAGGTACGGTGAGAAATCTAACTGTAAAAGGCTCACTTTCAGGTAAGAATGTCGGAGCAGTGTGCGGGGTATCAGATGGTGCAAGGGTATATAACTGCTATGCTGATGTTGAAATAGATGGAAGCACAGAAAGCGGATTTGTGGGAACCGGCGAGAGCGAGATTGAAAACTGTGTTATGGCAGGAGAATCTGTGGATTCAAGGCAGCTTAACAGTAATCTCGGGCAGTATGGTCCCAAGGCAGACTGGTGCCTTTGGGAAACTGTTGGGGACAGCGCCAGACTGACAACTGAAAAGGTTGCTGTCATAAACCATCTCGAGACAGAGATGGATGCGCAGGGAAAGCAGCTTCCGCTCAAGGCCTTCTATTCAGATGATGATGGGGCATGGCATTTCTGCGTGCCGCCAGGATGCAGGTTTACGGAAGGAATGGCACATGCACAGCTTGGAGATTCTGATGAAAAATACAGCTTCCAGCTCAGATTCGGGGATACATCTGCAGAGATAAACGGTGTGTCATACGTGCTTGCCTGGGACGCGGCAGCAGAAGCTTTCCCGGCTCTTATGGTAAAGACGTATGCAGAAAATGGAGAAGATTATCTCTCTGCGTACAAGGGAAATGAGCTTCCCGGAGAACTCTTTATTTCAGAGGGCGGAAGAATTACCAGCACCGAAATAGAGACAATTAGTGGAAGGGGAAATGATTCCTTTGAGGCAGACAAGAAGGGATTTTCAATTAAGTTCCCCGAGCGAACGGACCTTCTTGGACTTGGAGACGCCTATGGCTTCAACCTGCTGCCAGGGCACAGGGACAATTCAATTCTGTCTTATGTTGTACAGCGCGATCTTGCCAAGGAGATGAAGCTTGACTATTGCCATGATTATAGGCTGGTAAATTACTATATCGACGGTGAATACATGGGAATGTATATGCTCACAGAGAAGATGGAGATTGACAGGAACAGATTCGCACTGAGGGACCTTGCCCAGGAGACAGAAGAAACAAATGGAGGAGACCTATCCTCCTTTGAGATGAAGACTGAGGGCGAGGATGAGACATTTCCAGACAAAGTATGGTATGATATTCCTTTAGAGCCTGAAGATAACACTGGTGGATATCTATTCGAAATTAATATTCAGGATTATGAGGAAGATGAGAGCAGGTTTGTGACTGACAGAGGTGTTACTTTCACTATGAAGGGTATGCACTACGCTTCAAAGGGACAGGTGGATTACTGTAGAGGCCTCTGGCAGGATTTTGAGGATGCAGTCTATTCGGAGAATGGATATAACAATAAGGGCAGGCATTTTACGGAATATATAGACCTGGAGTCTTTTGCTGACCAGTGGATTACCTATGAGATGGTCTGCGAGTCTTCCATGGAGGGCAGCATATATTTTTATAAGGAGTCTGATGCCCTGGGAGATGGCAGGATCCACGCTGTATGGGAGTGGGACTGCGAGCACGCCTTCATGTCTTACAAGGATATGGATAAGGAGAGCTGGATCATGGAGAATGAGGAGAACGGAGAGAAGCTTGAGGAGTTCTCCTGTCTGTTCTGGCGTGAGATATATAAGCATGAGGAATTTAGGGAAGCTCTTGCCAAAGAGTGGAAGGCAAAATTTTTGCCCGCAGTAACAAAGCTTCTTGCTGATGGAGACTTGATGGGCGCCGACGGAAGCGTGTTTAACACTGAGGGTGTGAGCCCGTTGTCAGCCTATGTTAGGGAATATGCGCCGCTTTCTCAGAATAACTATCTACGCTGGAGCAATGGAACAATAGAGAAGAAGGCAGAGAGGATTGATAAGTTCTTCGAGAAGAGACTTCCCTTCCTTAATGTTTTTTTTAAATAAATGCAATTGGTGGAATGAAATGATAAATAAGGGAATTGAGCTTGTGAAAAAGCTCCTGTCCAGCGAGATAATAAGGTATATTATCGCGGGCGGAACAGTAACGGTGACCAACGCCGTGGGATATCTGCTGCTGCTGCAGCTGGGTGTGGTCTATACGGTGGCAAACATAATAAGCCTTATCGTCAGTAAGTCGGTGGGCTATCTCATGAATAAGTTTTTTGTGTATCATTCGCACAATGACAGCATCTGGGAGACGATCCTTGAACTTGTGAGGTTTGTCATCGCCAGAGGCTTTACCGGCCTTGTGGACTTTGTTGGTCTCATCATCCTGGTGGAGATGATCGGCGTGGGCGAGAGAATCGGTAAGATAATTGTTATGCTTCTTGTCATGGTGCTTAACTATGTACTGGGTAAGAAGGCTGTGTTTATTAAGAAGAAAGAGAGTGAGTAGGCAATGGAAAAAATATCGATAGTAGTTCCTGTATATAATGAGGAGGAATCGCTTCCGCTTCTCTATGAGAAGGTGATGGAGAATTTCCCGCAGGGGTATGACAGGGAAATCTGGTTTGTGAATGATGGTTCATCAGATGGATCTGTTGATGTTATCAAGAGCCTTATCGCCAAGGATGACAAGGTACATCTCATCTCCTTCAGGAAAAATTTCGGCAAGGCGACTGCCCTTCAGGCTGCCTTCAGAAATGTTGAGGGAGACATCGTGATTACCATGGATGCGGACCTTCAGGACGATCCGATTGAACTCTCTAATTTCGTGAATAAGATTAATGAAGGCTACGACGTGGTGTCCGGATGGAAGAAGGAGAGACACGACCCTCTTGAGAAGAGGCTTCCTTCCAAACTTTTTAACAAGGTTACAGCTAAGTTGTCAGGTGTTAACCTCCATGATTTCAACTGTGGCTACAAGGCATACCGCAAGGAAGTGGTCAAGTCCATTGATATCTATGGAGAGATGCACAGATATATTCCCTGTCTTGCATACAGGAAGGGCTTTAAGATTGCTGAGATCGTGGTTCACCACAATAAGAGGGAATTCGGTAAGTCAAAGTATGGCTTCGAGAGATACTTGCGTGGTCTTTTTGATGCAATCACAGTTGCGTTCCTTGGTAAGTACTATGACAGACCCATGCACCTGTTTGGAAAGGGCGGACTTTTCTGTGCCTTTATCGGTTTTGTCATTTGTCTCTATCTGACAGTGCTCTGGTTACTTGGCAACTCCATCGGAACAAGACCACTTCTTATGCTCGGTGTGCTTATGCTGATTCTTGGAATGCAGATGTTCTCAATCGGTCTTATCGGCGACATGCTTGTGGATGCGACAATCCACTCAAGATACGACGAGAGCCACATCAAAGAGAAAATATAACGAAAGAATTGCGTAGCAATTATTGAGTCTTTGAACGCAGATAAGCAATCCCCC
>DCHL01000067.1 GCA_002317595.1 Lachnospiraceae bacterium UBA1753
GAGTAAAAAATATCTCGCTCTTTGTAAATGGGCATATGTCCTTAGAACTCTGCCTCCAGGCCATGGGTCTTGAAGGTGAGGTGATTACAACACCCTTCACCTTCGTATCAACTACCCATGCGATTATCAGAAACGGACTGACTCCTGTATTTGCAGATATCAAGAGAGATGACTACACAATAGACCCTGCTTCAATTGAGAAGCTCATCACAGATAAGACCTGCGCAATTGTGCCGGTCCATGTATATGGGAATCTATGCGATGTGGAGGCGATTGAGGCAATTGCAAAGAAGCATAACCTCAAGGTGATTTACGACGCAGCACACGCCTTTGGAGTCACTAAGAACGGAGTGGGTGCAGCCTGCTTTGGCGATGCATCGATGTTCAGCTTCCATGCCACCAAGGTGTTCCATACTATCGAGGGTGGTGCGATTGCCAGCAATAGCGATGAACTTATGGAGGAGCTTCATTCCCTCAAGGATTTTGGAATCCGCACAGAGGAGGTTATCGATGGCGTCGGAGCCAACGGCAAGATGAACGAGTTCTGCGCGGCCATGGGACTGTGCAACCTTCGTCATGTGGATGGGGAGATTGCAAGGAGAAAGCTTGTCGCAGAGCGGTACAGGAAGAACCTGTCTGGTGTAAAGGGCATTAAGCTGAGCGTGGTCCAGGAGGATGTAAAGTCAAACTACGCCTACTTCCCCGCTGTGTTTGAGGATGATTTCGGGGCGACAAGGGACGAGGTTCAGGCTGCGCTTAAGGAGAACAATATTTTTTCAAGGAAATATTTTTATCCCCTTACCAATTCACTCAGCTGCTTTGAGGGACAGTTTAACCCCGAGGACACACCGATTGCGCTTGATATCTCAATGCGTGTCCTCACCCTTCCGATGGCAGCATCCCTGCCGCTTGAGACTGTGGATGAGATCTGCGACATCATAATAAAGACAGGGAAGAACTAACTTTGTGACAAGTAGTCCTTGAGGAAGATAATATCAACCTATGATTATTGTTAAATTCACGAGTGGACTGGGCAATCAGATGTTCCAGTACTCGCTCTACACTTTTCTTAGAAAAAAATATCCGAATGTACCTGTGAAGGCGGACGTGACCTGGTTTGGCAGGAGCGCTGAGCATCAGGGCTATGAGCTGCGACGAATTTTTGAGCGCAGCGACAATCCTGACTTCGTGCTTGAGGAAGCGAGTCATTTTGAGATACTGCATCTCACGGGAAGATATCCCAACCCCCACGGGGGAAAGCTGGGTGACCTGTGGCAGAATGTCCTAAAGCTTCCCCATGCCATCATCCGTGCGAAGGATGGCGACAAGTATGAGAAGATGCGCATAGACCAGTCAGGGTTTGAGGACAATGCGGAAGTCTATGAAAAGATAATGTCCATAGACCCCGCTAAGGACTGGTATGTGAGCGGCTTTTTCATCGAGGATGTCTACTATCGTGACAGGCTCGCAGAGCTTAGGAAAGAGCTTTCCTTTGACACCTCGTTTGCGAGGGACAACGGTGAGTATGTCAGACAGATGGCAGAGAGAATAAAGGGCTGTAACGCGGTATCCGTTCATGTGAGGAGAGGAGATTACCTGTCTGATACCTACAATACGCGGTTCATATCGCTCTCGCAGGACTATTACAGGGACGCTGTGAAGCGAGCCCTTGAGATATTTGAGGATGCAGTATTCTTCATGTTCTCAGATGACAAGGAGTTCATCGAGAAGGAGTTTGGCTGGATTGATGAGGAATTCCCACTTGAGGGCGGCAGCCGAATCGTGGTAGTGTCAGGTAACTCTGGCAGGGATTCCTACCGCGATATGCAGCTCATGAGTCTGTGCAGGGTGAATATAACGGCCAACTCGACGTTCTCAACCTGGGCGGGACTCCTTAATGCGAATCCCGGGGCACATATTTTTTACCCGAAAAAATATCTCAGAGAGAAGGAATCTGAGGTTAAAAATATTCCCGGATGGGAAAGAGTGTAACTGTTAACTAAACATCAACACATCGTATGGGGGAGGAACCATTATGACGAAGAGAAAATTATTCTGGATGCTTTCGGCAATGCTCAGTATAGTGCTTCTGTTTGGAAGTGCGATTACTGTATCCGCAGCGGAGGAGACTTCGGAGGATGCTGTAATTGAGGCGGCAGACTCTGTGGAGGATGCTGTAATACAAACCGGCGAGACTGTGTCTGGCGACAAGGTGTCTGCAGGCGAGAGTGAGAGCGCGGTTGGTGAGGCCTTAAATGGTCTCGTATATAATGCAGCACTTGGAAGATATGAGTACCTGAAGAACGGTGAGATTGACACCAGCGTAACTGGACTGTTTCAGACGGCAGATGGTAACAGCTCAGCTGTGTATATCAAGGCGGGTATTTTCGATGCGACCTTCGAAAGTAAGGATTCTGGTCTTGTAAAGTTTACCGTAAAGGATTTTGATGCATCAGGAAATGGTGAATTTAAGATTTCCGGTACTGTGTATGGATATGTTTTTGATGGTATGCTTCTCTCTATCCACAGGGAACTGGCGGTGCCGGCAAAGAATGATATCGTTCGAATCCGCTATGGTATCCTGATGGACAGCACCTATGCAAAGCTTGCAAAAAAGGGCGGAGCCAAGGATTATCTTGATTACTGCACAGATGGCTTTATGCGCCTCGACAACAGGTACGATACAAGTAGTATTCCGAACGCAGCAGTCATTAAGAACGGAAAGCTCGACAAACAGGCAAAAGGTGGATATCTGACGGAGGATGGAGATAATGGCTATTTAAAGGCTGGTGTTGTCGATACCTCCTTTACAGGAATTGCGAAGACCACCCTTGTTATGTATCTGTCAGCAGATGGAAGAAATACAGGTGTTGAAAAACATAATATCCGTGCATATTACGAGAATGGAAAGATCAATTTCGGATTCAGCGGATTCAAAAAGGATGGAAATAAGATCTATTACGTAGAGCATGGACTTATTGTCAATGATTCGTATTATATCTGTGCGGGGTCGTACGGGTGGCTTCACTATGATCCAGTTGATGGATGCGTTATGACTTCGTCAGATGAGGAACTTGAAGAGGTGCCTAAGAGCACACTCGTCGGAGTGACAAATGGTCTGCTTGACTTTAAGAAAAACGGCTTTTTCCAATATTCTGGAGGAGACTTTTACTGCCTGAAAAAGGGAATATTCAATCCGGAGTTCAATTCTGAGAAGGATGGATTTGCCAAAATTACAATTAAGCCTAATGGAAAGAAAAAGGTTACCCTAAAGGCGTATGCAGTAAATGGTATAGTAAGTTTGGGTGGGTCGACATCAGGTCTATTTAAGGTCAAGAACGACTATTACTTTTTAGCGGGTGGCAGTATCTTTATGGATAAGAATTATGTAAAAATGATTCTTATTGCTACTGATCAGTACAACAAAAAGAATTTTAAGGATTTCTGGTCCTATTTTAAAGCAACTCTGAACTCTGTTGCTGTGGATGACAACTCTCAAAATGCGGAAACTTATGGTAAAACTGTTAAACTGAAAAACGGAAAGCTTGACAGGCATGCCACGGGATTGTTCGGAGCGGTATATGGAGGATCATACTATATTACTAATGGCATTGAGGACAATTCATTTTCAGGAATAGCTCAGGGAAAATTAGTGGTCCTTCTTCAGTCAAGTGAAGGCAGTCCTTATCCTCGAGGCAGGACAATAAATTATATCGGAGTTGTAAAAAACGGCAAGCTGGATTCAACTGCAACAGGATTATATAAGTACGGAAAATCATATTATTTATTCCATTCTGGCGTTGCAAGAACCTTCTCGTTGGGTGCAGCAGAGGGGTTTGAGTTCACTGGAGCAGTGCTTTTTGCAAGGTCAAAACTTACTGAGGGAAATTATCCTCCTGAAATCAAAGAAACGGACAATTATATAGTACTGTATTTCAACAAGGGTAAGTTCACAAAGAAAAACTGCGTTGTAGATAGGGTGTACGCACCTGATGGAACTCCTATTCCAGGTGAATACAGGATTCAGATTAAGAAGGGAATCAGCAGGGACCTTCAACAGCTGGAAATAACAGAGAGTCTGTCTTACGAGGATGAGGGAATAACAGAAGGTGAGGAGTGGCTCGCAGGGGACGATAGATGGTACACTTTGGAATTGATGAGGTGATACGATGTCTATATACGTGAATCAGGTCGGTTATCTGACCGACGGAAAGAAGCATGCAACAATTAGTGGGGAGACTTCCTTCAGGATAATGCGTGAAGATGGAAGCTGTGCAATGTCTTCAGAGGATCTGCAGCCTGTAAAACTTTCTCGCGACGAGGCCTGCGACGAAGATGTTGCTGTGATTGATTTTTCTTCTCTGAAAGAAGAGGGACGTTACTATTTTGAAACAGAAAGCGGAAAGAGCGCGGTATTTTCTGTTTCTGACAGTGTGTTTGACAATACCTTCAGGGACACCATGAAGATGTTCTACTTCCAGCGCTGCGGCGTGGAACTTCCTGAAAAATATGCAGGAAAGTTCGCTCACAAGGCCTGCCATACAAAGGACGTCTATGAGCTTGATAATCCCTCAAATATCTTCTCCTGCTGTGGCGGATGGCACGATGCGGGGGATTACGGCAGATACTCAACAGC
>DCHL01000079.1:0-4164 GCA_002317595.1 Lachnospiraceae bacterium UBA1753
GTGCGGTAGTAGGCCGCATCGCCAATGAATATCCTTGAATTCTCAAGCTCCATGGGAAGGGGCCCAGTTAGTGGCCGCGCAGGGCGTGGATACTCGCTGGATTCGCCCACGGGTTCAGAATAAGCGGGTTCAGAATAAGCGGGTTCAGAATAAGCGGGCTCAGAATAAGCGGGTTCAGAAAAAGCAGACTCTGAATATGCAGGTTCTGAACAACCCGGAGCTGAATAACCCAGCTCTGAATAACCTGCCTCTGAATAACCCGGCTCTGAATGCGCAGGCTCTGTAGGATACACATAATCCTCCTGGGCATTGGTAAAGGGCTCATCGGGATAACAGTCATCTGTGCGGACTCCCGTATGCCCACCGATGGCAAACATTATCTCACGCTCACTGAACTGCGGAAACTTCTCCACAAGCTCCTCGTATGAAATTCCAATCTCAAACAGCTCGCTTATAAGCTGCGCTTCCGAATCCTTCAAAATATCTCTCCCAAAATATCCAAAAAAGGTTGATAAAACAAATAGGTTGTAGAAAACCGGCTTGTTACCAAGCCGGTTTCCCCCCAATACTATCGATTCAATCGATTATCTCAAAAATTATACAAGATCCTCATCGCCGAAGGGATCGCCACACTCAGGGCAGAACTTCGGAGGATTAGCGGGATCCTCAGGAACCCATCCGCACTTGTCGCACTTGTACTGAGGAACACCCGAGGGCTTCTTAGCGCCACACTCAGCACAGAACTTACCCTGGTTAACTGCGCCACAGCTGCAGGTCCAGCCAGCGGGAGCCTCGGGCTTCTTAGCGCCGCACTCAGGACAGAACTTACCAGTTACGCTCTTGCCACATGCAGGACATGTCCAAGCATCAGCTGCAGGAGCCGCTGCGGGTGCAGGTGCTGCGGGAGCTGCTGCCTGCTGCTGACCCATAGCAAAGAGGTTAGCTGCATTTGCGCCACCAGCCTGCTGAGCCATACCCATTCCCATGAATGCCATAGCAGAACCGTTGGGGTTGGCTGCTGCTGTCTGCATAGCTGCTGCCTGTGCGCCAACGAGCTGAGCTGCTGCTCTTGTGGGATCCATGAAAGCTGCATTCTTCTGAAGCTCCTTGATCATAGCCTCGTCTTCCTCATTAGCCTTGATTGAGGATACGCCGACCTTCTGGATCTCGATACCACGGTTGTCCTTCCACTCTACTGAAAGCTCCTGACGAAGAGCCTCAGCCAGTTCCTTAGTATGTCCAGGAAGAGCTGAGTAACGGATACCCATCTCTGAAATTCTAGCAAATGCAGGCTGAAGAGCTGTAAGAAGCTCGCTCTTAAGCTGTCCATCGATCTCTGATCTTCTGTACTCAGATGCAACGTTACCTACAACGTTGGTGTAAAGAGTGATAGGATCAGTAATTCTGTAGCTGTACTCACCGAAGCACTTTACGCTGATATCGATGTCAATACCTGCTCTCTGATCAACAACTCTGAAGGGTACGGGTGAAGGTGTACCATACTTGTTGCCGATGATTTCCTTTGTGTTGAAGAAATATACTCTCTGGTCGTTAGCTGCAAGACCACCGAATGTAAATCTCTTACCAATATTTGCAAATACGCCCTTGATGTTCTCGCCAAGCTTACCGCCATCGAGAAGTGAAGGCTCTGAAGACATATCATACTTGTATGCTCCAGGCTCTGCACAGAGGTCTACAACCTTACCCTGCTCAACGATAAGCATACACTGACCATCTGCTACAGCAATGATAGAACCGTTGGAAATGATGTTGTCTGTTCCCTTTGTGTTGGTAGAGCGTCCAGAAACCTTCTTCTGGCCCTTAACTGCAAGTACATCTGCAGGAATTGCCTCGCAATAGAAATACTCTTTCCACTGGTCAGCCATTACTCCATCAATCGCACCGAGAGCTGCTGCTATTAATCCCATATTATTCTCCTTTATTTATGCACAACTATTGTTTGCTACATAACAGGCCACCAATTAAGCCTGCAACTGACTACATTTTACTCTATTTTGCATAAAAAATAAACAATTTAATAGAAATTTTAGTTGGAGATTACCTCTCCCTCGCATCTGAGAACACCCAGACCTTAATATTATACTCTTCTACGCCGCATCCACAGTACTCGCATCTCTTGTGTCCGAGAGACGTAATCGGCGCCCCGCAGTTCGGACAGTTGAAGCCCTGGGCACTGTCGAAATCACTCTCAACCTTCTCCCTGTCCTGGATGTATATCAGGTCCACGTCGTACCTTGTCTGGCACATCTTGTCCCTTCTTCCCGCCAGCAGCTGTCCATCTGATTCCTTGAAATGACGGTACTCAATGCTGCTCTGGAAGGTGATGATACACTTTCCAGCTGCCTTCCTGTAGTTGGTGATCTCCGTCCTATGAATCCTGACAAGCTGGAAGTACTCCTTAATCCGGTTCTGTACATTCATATCTATGTAGTTACGGACCTTCTCGCGAAACTCGCTGTCGCCATACCTTATCTCATCAGCGTTCCCGCTGTCGATGGCGCGCAGATATGTCATAAGGAAAGTCTCCGCCATGCGCTTCATCTCATCGTAATTGAAATCCGGAAAATCCTTCACAATCTTGGGAAGGTACACAGAAGTCATGGCCGACACACTCTTAGGTACTGTGGACTCATCCTCGAGCGCCCCCTCAAGGAAGCCCTCCATCGCAGCACCGCCCCCGAGCATACTACCAACAAGACCACCAGTAAGCTCACCGCCAAGTCTCCTGATCTTGTGCTTCACATACGCCACCAGCGACCAAGCTGAAATCACGACACCACACACTACTGCGGCAAAAATAATTAACGCTGTCATTTTGTCACCCCTGATTAAAATATAAATGAGTTGCAAATCACCCTTCAATCTGGCATCACGAATAAGTAATTTCACATCATAAACTGGTTATTTGCCATCACTTATCATCAGTATACCATAGTCTCGCCTTGACGAAGTACAAATGATGAATTAAAAATTAGTAGTAACCATTTTTTACCAGAATAAACACGTGGACTGTTCATCAATGCAGCAAAGGTGAACCGTTCCTCAATGAGGCACAATGAATTATTCATCCACCAGATACTACTATATGAAAAAATATCCAATACCAGCTTCCATGCTGAAGGCAGTGGCATATCTGTGCATGCTCCTTGACCATCTGACCGGGTGTCTCTACAAGGCTCATCTCATAAACCTCGGTGTATCCTACGATGACAACACGCTGTACATCGTCGGCCGTGCTGTCGGAAGACTCGCCTTCGTCCTCTTTGCCTTCATGATTGCAGAGGGCATGAGCCATACTCACAGCAGCATCAGGTATCTGACAAGACTCGCTCTGTTTGCGCTCATTTCCGAGGTACCCTTCGATCTGGCAACCTCAGAAACTGCCATCAGCTGGGAGAAGCAGAACACCTTTTTCACACTGTTCGCCGGCGCGCTCTCAATCCTCATCATACAGAAGTCATCTTCTCTTGTAAAAAATAAGGCCGCATCAGTTCTGCTGTCGCTGCTGCCGACTCTGGCCCTGGCTGCACTCTGCTATAAGCTGAAGTCCGATTACGGCATCTGGGGTGTCCTTTTCATTGTGCTCATGTATATAACAAAAGAGCGCTACCCTCTGATGCTCATCAGTGGCGCAGCAGCTCTCTCTCCAGGCTATTTCCTATATAGACTTTTTGTTAATATCGACAACAGTACATCTGTTACCCTGAGCACATTTCCCGCCTGGTTCATGAAAAACCAGGAGGTTCTCTGCCGCAACTTCTATACAGAGGCTTACGGCATTGCCGCCCTTCTGCTCATCTACCTGTACAACGAAAAGAAGGGGAATCAGCTTCCGAAGGCATTTTACTATTTCTTCTACCCCGTCCATCTGCTGATAATAGGCATTATCAGAGTGTCCTTATTTTAGAACCCGAATTTGCACTCACCATTGTCGCAGCAGCTGTTTGGATTGTCGGCGCATTGTCTGCAGCCTGAGCATCAGTCAGTTCCTCATCCTCTATTTCACCGCCAACAAGGACGCGACCCATGTTGCTGAGCAGACCTCCTCTGCCCCCACTTATTTCACCAAGAAGCTCATCGCTTAATTCCTGAACATCACCACTTAATTCCTGAACCTTACTATCCATAACCAGACTCTCCTTA
>DCHL01000079.1:4232-26248 GCA_002317595.1 Lachnospiraceae bacterium UBA1753
CATCTACGCCTGCATCAGCATTTACATCAGGATTAACCGAAATACCTCATATCAGACGAAAACCACCGAGATGAGCGCAAACACAATTACCATGATAACAGCAAGTACAATCTGCTGCCTGTAGCTGGCCGCCATGAGTCCGACAAACTCCCGGATAAATGCATTCGGCCAGAAATACCACTTCGTAGCAGCTCCCATTCCGTCTGCCTCAAGCCCCGCCTTGCCAGCAAGTATTCCACTTCTGAACACATGATAATTGGTGGTGGAAAACACTGTCCTGGGTTGTCTCCCATCGCCCTTATTGCCGTTGCCCTCAATGATTTCCTTCGAGAATTTCATGTTCTGCAGGGTGCTTAAGGACCTGTCCTCAACCAGTATTCTCGACTCCTCGACGCCGCAGCTCATCAGGTAATTTTTCATAGAAAGCGCTTCAGAAATAATCTCATCGCTTCCCTGTCCGCCCGATGGTACGAACATGGCCATGCGGCCCGTCGCCTCCCTCTGCTGCCTGTCAAACTCAAGCGCCCTGTCAACGCGCCCCTTCAAAAGAGGAAGCGGTGTGCCATCCTTCCTTATCTTGCAGCCGAGAATCACAATGTAATCCTTATCATATGCAGGTCTGTGAAGAGCAGCCATGAGTGAGCACAGCACCGTGCCCGCCAGCATACACTCGAAATACGCAAGCATCGCTGAGTATATGCCACACACAATCGCATGTACCCTGAAAGCTTCTTCACCACCCGAAAATGTAGCATCAAATATTACTACGACAAACCAGGCCCCAAGTATAAACACACTGATTAAAATTCCAAGGATATTTTTGAAATTCCTACCCTCGTGCCTTATGAGACTCACATTGCTGATTGACAGAGCAATAGCCAGGGCAAAAAATATGGGCGCAGTCAGTACGACAAAGCCAAATCCCAAAGTACCTACAAACACAAGAAGCTCACGAGCACTAAGAGTCGGATCCGCCGGAATCCTGACTGCACAGATATACAGCATGACAAGTGCCAGGACTGTCATGAATACTGACAGACCTGCAAAATACACAGTCCTGTATCTGAAAAAATATTTTTTCCTGTTGTAAATAAAAGCAGCCACGACACCAAGTGCCATGGCCACTATTACAGCTGTCGAAACGTAAAATGCCAACATACTCTCTTTCCCTTTAGCAGCCTTCTATCTTCCGAACCGCTCCATGTTCTCTGCCGTATAGCCCACTGCTATTCTGTCATCGGCGCCCCTTATCTCCTCAATAAGCGCCTTGGCAGGAACAGGATCCTCGAATTCAATCGCAGTTCTTTTCATGTCCTTATCAACGATAATAACACGATTGATCTCCAAATTGAAACTGCCGCAGCACATCTTTGCATGGGCATCCTCCTTCTGGAGGTATATCCACACAATGTCAGAGAGCGGTTTATCTTTCTTGAAAATCAGATCCCTGTAAATCAGTTTTCCGTCTTTCACTTCTGCCTTTGCCATATTTTTCTCCATGATAAATATCAGGCCCGTCCGATTAATTCTTGAAGCACTCCCATGCAACAGAAAGCGCATCAATCACCTTGCGGTAGTTTGCATACTTCTCAGCATAGATTTCAGCATACTCTTTTCTTGGCTGAATTGTCTTTGTGATCTTAACAGTCTTTGAGATTGCATCAGGATAATCCTTGTAGATGCCCGCTGCAATGCCTGCTGCCATACATGCACCCTGGCATCCAAGTTCCTTGTCTCCTACAACATCAACGGGAATCTGCAGAACATCTGCAAAAATCTGAACCCACACCTCCGAGTTAGCAGCTCCGCCCGAGAGACGGATTGAAGCAGGTCTCTCGCGGTTAGCAAGGAGCTTTCTTACATGTGTGTAGTGCGAGAATACGATTCCCTCATACACTGCCCTCAGCATATGGTGCTTATTGTGGTAAGCGGTAAGTCCGATGAAGGTTCCCTTCGCCAGTGCATCCTCATTCGATCCGTTGAGGAAGGGCAGGAAGATGATGTTGTTGTCCTGAGGCTCAATCTCCTCAACCCACTTATTTGTAATATCGTATACAGAACCGCCCTCAGCCTTTGCGTTCTCACGCTCAAAGGACATGAGGTTTCTGATGAACCACTCCATGTTGCCTGCGGAAGTAGGGCTGCTCTCCTCAACGAGATAGTAGCCCGGCATGCAGAAGAAGGAATTGAGCGCAACTGTTCCGTTTGTAACAGGAGTCTTTCTGATGAACTCGTTGATACTCCAGGTTCCTGCAACCATGCACATCTCCTCCTCGCCCGAGAGTCCGGATGCGATACCGCAGGCATTTACGTCAAACATGCCCGCCGCAACAGGTGTTCCTGCCTTGAGTCCGGTCTTCGCAGCTGCCTCCTCAGTGATGTATCCGCAGACATCTGAAGAAACCTTGAGAGGCGGAAGCTTATCATAAATCATTCCAAGACCGAAGAGGTCGAGAAGTTCCTTATCATAATCTCCCGTTGTGAGGTTAACGAGGTTGCCACCTGAGAAATCTGTGTACTCAGCATACGCCTCACCTGTGAGCTTGTATCTGATGTAATCCTTTACGGCAAAAATGTATTTTGTATTCTCAAGCACCTGAGGCTCGTGGTCCCTGAACCATGCAAGGATTGCAACAGGCTGGCAGGCAAGGATGTCCTGGAAGCTCTTTGCGAAGACCTTCTCCTTAGTACCGTCAGCCGCCCAGTTCTTGATGTACTCCCATGCTCTTGCATCCTGTGAGAGGATTCCATTGTAGGGAGCAGTTCCATCTTCAGATATCATATAGAGACCCTTGCCGTGTCCTGAGAAGGATACTCCGACGATATCCTCAGCGTTAACCCCGCTCTTCGCAATTGCCTCTCTCACCGCCTGAGCATTTACCTCCCAGAGCTCACTCATATCGCGCTCTGTGTAGCCCGGTTTCGGGGTGAGTGTAACTGTTCCAACACTCGCTACTGCTACCTGATTGCCAAGCTCATCAAAGATGCCTGCCTTTGAAAATGTTCCACCATTGTCTATTCCTAATAAATATTTCATACTTGTCTCGTACCCCTTTCGAAATGAATATATATTTTCAGAACCTTTACCGCATGCGAAGAACCTGAAAATATATATTCATTTCTTCTGATATGCGATTCAATAATTGAAATAATTATTACTCACTGCCGAGAGTCTAAACCTCCCAGCAAGTTATCTATCACGAGAAAACTATTCCTCAAGATTGATATACTTCTTCTCCTGCTCGGTGAGCACGAGGTCTGCGGCGTCGGCATTCTGCTTCATGCGCTTCTCGCTTGTGCTGCTGGCGATGGCGAAGGTGTTGAGTTCCTGATGAAGGAGCCATGAGAGCGCAATCTGCGAAACTGTTGCATTCTTCTCCTTCGCAAGCTCCTCGCATCTCTTAAGTCGCTCGAAGTTCCTTGTTCCGCCGTAAGCCTTAATCGAAGGCTCGTCCATTATCTCACTTATTTTTTCCGGCTCAGAGCTCTTCACTCTTCCAGTGAACATTCCGCGTCCAAGAGATGAATATGCGATAGCCGGCATATTGTTCTCAAGATACCAGGCTCTTGCCTCTGCGTTCTGAGGACCAGAGATGGTTACGCATCCGCCGCCCCAGAGGTCGAAGTCCTGCTCGGCCATTCCGTAGTTTGGCGAAGCCGAGGTAAAGGGTACAAGGCCGTGCTCCTTTGCATATGCATTGGCCTCTGCCATTCTCTGATGTGTCCAGTTGGAGCCACCGAAGGAGAGAATCTTACCCTGCCTGTGCATCTCATTCATAATTTCAAGAATCTCCCCCGCAGGAATATCAGGATCATCGCGGTGCATGAGATAGATATCAATATAGTCTGTCTGAAGAAGTTTAAGAGACTCCTCAAGATCCTCAAACATTTCCTTTCTGTTAAGGCGCTTTCTTCCTGTAGGTATATCAGGATGACCGCCCTTTGAAAGGATGACAACATCGTTTCTGTTGCCTCTTCTCTTCATCCATCCACCAATTGCAGCCTCTGCAAGTCCATCAACATAGACTCTTGCCGTGTCGATTGCATTGATACCCATATCCATCGCCGCATCAAAGAGATAGTCCCCATCACCATCCTTGGCAAGAATATCGAGTGTCGAACCAAAAAAGAGCTTTGAAATCTTCTTGTCGACGTTTTGAATCTTACTGTACTCCATGAAATACCTCCTTTATTGTCCCTAAAAATTATCCCTTCTCACGCCCTCAGGCTAATATGGTAAAGCGGACATTCGCAATCCGCTTCGCTACTTGCTCATGAACGCAGGCTGCTTCGCAGCTTGTCAGCGGGGGCTTTAACCCCCGCTGACATAAGCATCCCCCGACCCCCGCCTACGGCTCTACGCCTTAGAGGCGGGGGATTGCTTATCTGCGTTCAATCAATTCCTGCGAGCAGCTCAGACAGCGCATCAATCATCGCATTTACATAGAGCTTGTTCGTATGTGCCGCCTTTTCTCCATTATCATAAACCACGGTATAGAAATTCTGGTCATACTCGTAGTATTTTATGTTCTTCTGTGTACCATCAGTAAGTGAATATGTCAGTTCCAGGACAGGATCCCAGACAGGTTCCGAAACCTCCTCAGTTCTCTCCTGAGCAGTGACACTTACACATGCGTAGTAGAACTTGGTAAACTCGTTCTTTCCAACTGGCTTTCCGTCTACAAAATAATCAATCTTCTCTTCCGAAGTGCCCTCATTCTCTGCATCCCTTGTAAGCACATGGGACTCGCCGCCTCTCTTTACCTCGAGCTGCGTCATGTCACCGATCGACACGAAGCTGTAAGTCAGGCTCCAGAAGGTGGTGGGTACATTTTCCACAAAATCAATGAGATATTCCTCATGAACGGTGTGGACCTGCTTTGAGTCATCAAGCCTTACATAGTAGTCCCCATTCTCATCTACGTCTCCAACATAGAGAGTAAAGCACCAGCTAATCTCCGCATCACCACATTCCACATAGATTGAAACAGCATCGTCACCAAGACCATACTTGTCAAAATCCTTGCAGTTGTACTCGACATTTGAAGCCCAGTTAATATTAGAGAGCTGCTGCTGCATATTTCCAACAATCGAAAGAGAGGCACGCTGAGTGTTACCCTCCTCGTCAGTAACCGTACAGTTGTCATCTCCCGGCATATCGAGAAGGTAGGAGCCCTCGCTCTTAGTCACCTTGAACTTCCTCATCAGCTCCGGACCGGCATCAGGTGCATACTCATACTGTGCAAACTCAGCAACCCTTCCCGCAAAATGCGTATCAAGGGATGCCGTTGTCATATATACATTGGTATCACCCTGTACCATGAAATAGAGCTCATTGGTGCTAGTGTTTCTGTCACCGACAAGAATCACGTAGTCGCCGCCGTCAGACGTCTTCACTTCTATCTTGTTGCTGTCAACTGAAATGCCGTACTGTGCCAGATCGCCAGGATTATCCAGTGTCCTTGTGATGGTGAGCGCCGCCAGGTCAGAGGTCATGGTTGCCGCCTTGGAGGTATTCATCACGAAGGCATCATCCCCGGGGAGATACCACTCGCCGTCCTTCTGCTCAAATGCAACACGCCCATCTGTACCATCAAAGCTTATCGATGTGAGTTTCGTTGCATCCAGGGAAAGCAGAATCGTCGAAGCAGCCTCCTGCTCCTTCTGAGCCTTCTCAGACTCCTGCGCATTCTTATTATAAATTGTCACCCCCGCATAAAGCAGGCCAAGAATAACAAGAGCCACCACGCCAATGATGAGGCCCTTTTTATTTTTTCTGTGCATTATCTCTTTCTCCTTCGAAGCCAGATAACACCGCCTGCAACCAGGAATGCTGCAGGTATGATGAATACGCAGATGACGGTCCACAGATTAGCTGCCGCGTCTGTGATTGTCAGATAATCCACCACGAGACTCTTTGCCGGAACGGCTGATGATATCTCGCCTGAGCTGCACAGATACTTCACTGTGTCACCGATGAGCTTCTCATTACCGCCAGACACCGTCTGATTGTAATCCGCATCCATGATATATCCAGTGCTGTAGTAAGCAATCTTGGTCTCCGGCTGAGTGTCGTTGTTGATATCCTCAGTGATGAGCATTCCCAGCACGAAGGGACCATCCACATCGCCGCTCTCCTTCTCAGAAGTCGTCATGTTCTGGACATCCATCTTCTCATAGGCGCTCGCTGTCGTCTCAAGAAGCGAAGTATGTTCAATCGAATTTCTGAACACCTCCGTCTCGTCAATCGGCTGAGCCATCGGTGCCACAAGATACGTATCCTCGTACACCCTCGCAGTCACCTCAGAATAGTCCACCACAGGAATCACTGAATACTGGTAGGAGATATAGTGGTCCGCATCGCCCTCAAGGACAATGCCGCTGTCCCTCTTCACGCCATAGTTCTCAAGAATGCTGTCAAATCCCGGCATAGGCTCTGCACTATAGTTGGAAAAAATAAGGGCTTTACCACCATTCTCCAGGTACTTAACTATCCTTGACGCCTCATCTGCCGTGTAGTCCCTGACGGGCGCATTGATGACTATTCCAGCAGCATCTGCGGGAACCGCATCAGTTGTAAGCAGATTGAGTTCTGCAATATCAACGTTATTTTTTGCAATGACATCCTTAAATCCCTGAGGAATCTCGCCCTCGCCATTTCCGTTCAGGACGTACATCACTGGAATGTTGTCAGAGGTGACGTAGTCGATGGCAGATGTCACCATGCCCTCACCGTCAAATCCGGTCTTAACCGTCTCATAGGTCTCGTAGTTGAATTCAGTGATGTACATGAACTCTTCGGAAACCACCTTCGACCTGTCGCCACACACAGCAATGACGCTGTTGTTGGCAACGCTCTCCTCCGTGTACTGGCTTGTGAATCCAGGATAGAGCGCAGGGTCAATCTGCTGAACCTCAACTCTCGATGAAGCATCATCGTACCTGTCGAGGAGCTTGCTGATTGTATCATCCTCCTTGCCGCCCTCGCAGATGTAATAGAGCTTCACGTCCTTGTCGAGAGTATCCAGGTACTTAATGGTTGTGTCTGTCAGTGTATAAAGCTTCGCCGAACTGAAGTCCTTCTGCATGAGATTCACAGGAAGTGAATTTACTATGAGATTAAGTATTACTACCGCAGCGATGACAACAACCGTGATTATCATGCTGTAGGAGCCATTTATCAGTCTTTTATTTTTCTCTTTCATCACTAGCTCCACCTTCTCTTATTTAATGTCTGCATAGTCATAAAGAGCGCAACTCCAATAATTGAAAGGAAATAAACCACTCCGCTGATATCGAGGATGCCATTAAAGAAATTCTCGAGCCTTCCCGTCATGTAGAACATATTCAGGAATCTGTGGAACAGGCCCTCAAACATCGTCCTCTTAAATATGAACAGGCACACATCCGCCGTTATCAGAAATGCTCCCGTTATTACCGCACCCCACAGGTCCCGTGTCAGGTTGTAAAGAACAGCCGCCAGCAGGGCAAATAGAACTGCAAATGATATCACCGAAGCACTGGCTGTATTGGGCACCATCGATGACAGGTCGTCCATCAGATAGCATACAAGTAGCACGACAAAGCTCACCACTGCTGCGATGATGGGATTCTCAGTAATCGATGAAAAAAATAAACCGATTGCAATATTGGCACAGCCCAGTAAGAAAAAGCTGAGAATTGACATGTATGCAACAGCCAGGTTCACCTGACCATATCTTGCCAGAATCAACGGATACAGACACACAATCCCCATTGGCACGGCAAAAAGAGTTGCCACAGCAAGGAACTTGCCCACCACGATATCAGACACAGTGAGTGGAAGTGTCAGCAGTAGCTGATCTGTCCTCTGCTTCTTCTCTTCAGCCAGGACTCTCATGGTAAGAATTGGGACAAAAATTACAAATACAAATCTGATGCTCTCAAGCACTGCCTCAAACCTGGGCGATGCAAGATTCAGATTGAGATACGCAAAATAAAAACTCATCATAAGCAGGATAAATGCTATGAATACATATCCTATCATCGAAACGAGGTAACTCCTCATTTCCTTTCTGTACACTGCACCCATGTCACGCCTCCTCGCTTTCCACTCCAGGAGTAGCACTGTCTATATCAGTATCATTTTCTTTATCTACATCTATATCTCTCGTCAGTTCAAGGAATACCTCCTCGAGAGATACCATCCTGCTCTTCATCTCAATTATTGGCATGTCCGCTGATGCAAATGCCTTGAACAGACCTCTCCTTATGTCCGCATCGTTTGTTACCTTGAGCTGCACCGGATATGCCTTCTGCTCCTCATCATAATCTGCGATGTCGCACTTAATGATCTCCCCGAAGGAACTTAATGTCCTGACAATGGCATCCTTCTTTCCATCGACAAGAAGTTCCAGAGAATTGCCGCCCGCGAACATCTCCTCAAGGTTCTCTGTGCTGTCCGCAGCAACAAGCTTTCCATGATTGATTATCAGGACATAATCACAGACCTCACTTATCTCAGTGAGGATATGCGAGCTGATAATTACTGTATGCTTCTGACCAAGACTCCTGACAAGCTCTCTTATCTCAATAATCTGATGAGGATCGAGACCTACTGTGGGCTCATCGAGAATAATGATGTCGGGTTCACCAATCAGTGCCTGCGCAATGCCGACACGCTGCTTGTATCCCTTGGACAGGTTCTTGATAAGCCTGTCCTTCATCTCTGTAATCTTAACTGTCTCCATTGCATCGGCGACAACACTCTTGCGGTCAACCTTCGGTATGCGCTTGAGATCTGCAACCACCGTCAAGTACTCCGATACCGTCATCTCAGGGTAAACCGGAGGAATCTCAGGCAGGTATCCAATGCACTTCTTCGCCTCCTCGGGTTCATCAAGGATACTGTGTCCATTTATCACCACGTCACCTGAAGTACTTGCAATGTATCCGGTCATCATATTCATGGTAGTTGACTTGCCTGCTCCATTAGGACCAAGAAAACCATAAATCTTTCCATTCTCTAAAGAGAAGGACAGACCATTAACCGCGAAGTGGTCTCCATATTTTTTAACCAGGTTCTTAACTTCTATCATTTCCACACACGTTCCTGCGCACTCATTGTACGCTAAAGTATTTTCCAACAATTCATTTCTGCGGGCGCTTTTCAATTACATTATACCCCTAATGTGAATTATCTGTTAACTCTGTACATTAGCCACATCTTCGATAATGTAATTAAAAAGCGTCCGCCCAAAATGGGCGAACGCCTCTCTTTTAGGCTTTTGAGCCTTGATTACAATTTACTCTCGAATTAGAGCTTATCCTTCCAATCAGCCATGTTGCCCTTGTAGAAGGTGTAAGGGATACCTGTAAGAACGCCTGTGCCGCCGTCTCCGTTATCCTCTGCTGTAAACTCTTCCTCGCCGTACTCGCCCCAAGCTTCCATCTTGAACTTAGAACCAACCTTGCCATCGAAGCCGTCCTTCTGAACTGCCATCTGGATAGCTGCTGTAGAAGCTCCAAGGTGAGATACATCCCAAAGCATCATGTAAGGACAAACGAATGAGAACTCGTCATCAGAATCAGAAGCGGGCATGTAGTTAGCCATCTCTGAAGGAAGTCCAAGACCTGTAAGCTTGATTGTAGACTTAGCCTGTGTGAGAACCTCACCTGCTGCTGCAATACCTACTGTTGTAGGGCTGATGATAACCTGAACCTTGTTCTCTGCAAGGAATGCCTGTGCCTGTGTTGTAGACTTTGTAGCCTCGTCATCACCGTACTTCTTGTCGAGCTCAGGATTTACCTTTCCAGCGTAAACATCCTTTGCAAGCTCCTTCTCCATCTCAGCGATCCATCCGTTCTGTACGGGTGTGTCGATACCAGCTGAAAGAACACCGATGTTGATTACATCACCAGAGTAATCAGCAAGTGCCTTCTCTACAGATGCCTCCATTGAAGGATCAGCAGAATCGAAAGGAACACCACAAACTGCCATTACAGCTGCACGAACCTGCATAGCACCGATATCAGCTGAAGAAGCCTGATTGTTGTGAGTGATACGGTAGTCAGCAGAAGCTGCTGAGTCTACAGATACAACAGGGATGTTGTTTGACTGAGCCTTTGCAAATACCTCATCAAAACCAGTATCACCGTTTGTTGAGATTGAAAGGGACTTAGCACCACCTGTGATTGCCTCGTCAATAAGCTGAACCTGAGCTGCTACTGTTGTCTCAGCAGGAGACTTCTCGATGCAAGCCTCTCCAACCTGCTTCATGTAGCTTGAGAAACCATCATACATGATAACACCGAAAGCGTTACCAACAGACTTGAACATGAACACGTTAGCGCCCTTAACGTCTGTTGAGTTTCCAGCTGCCTCAGCTGCAGGAGCTGCTGCGTCTGCTGCAGGTGCTGCCTTGCTTCCACATCCTACGAGTGTTGCTCCAACCATTGCTACGCAAAGGCCAAGAGCAAGGATCTTCTTTAAATTCTTCATTTGATTCTTTTCCTCCCTTAATCAAAAGAAATAGTTACTTTATATAAACACAATTGTTTATATCAATGTCAGTTCGAACCACCGTCTCTGTCCTGGTGATTCCGGTACCATGCGCCCTTTTCTCGAGAGCGCATAGTACACGAAAATTATAACCTATTTTTTCTTCATATGCAACCACTATCTGTTAATTCCGATTGCTATGAGGTTATTACTTGGAGAATCTCTCCTTAGCCTTCTGGGCATCAGCCTTCTGCTCAGCCCACCAAGCTGCTGACTTCTCAGCACATTCCTTCTTTGCAGCCTCGATTTCAGCATTGATTGCTGCAATCTTCTTGTCTGCATCCGCAGCACCGCTCTTCTTGATCTCAACGATCTCAGCCTTCTTCTCCTTAACGAAGTCGATGGTCCTGTAGTTGATTGCCTCGATATTCTTGTTGCTGTGATAGATAAGCTTAAGCTTAATATCCTTAATCATCTGCTTGTTAACAGTAGAGATAAGGATTGTGAGGATAAGGATAACACCTGTGAAGATCTTCTTTGTATTGGGGTCAACACCAAGAAGTCCAAGTGTGTAGGTCAGGAATGCCATGATGAAGGTCGCAATAATGGGGCCGTACATCTTACCCTTACCACCGTTAGTTGATACACCACCAAGAACTGCACAAGCGATTGCTGTCATCTCATAACCGGTACCCATTGATGATGAAACACCACCACCCATACGTCCGATGAAGAAGATTGATCCGATACCTGCCATGAATCCCATAAGGATAAAGATCTGCATCTTAACCTTAGTTACGCTGATTCCTGAATAGGTAGCACATGTAGGGTTGTTACCTACGATGTAAGCTCTACGACCGAATGTGGTCTTGTGAAGTACGAAGCAGAAGATAACACCCATGATGATGAACAGCAGAGCTGAAAGAGGGATGATATCTGCAATGTTGTACCAGCCAATCTTGTTATACCATGCAGGGAAGTTCTTAAGTGAATTCTCACCCAGAACAATCTCAACAATACCTCTGAACAGCATCGCTGTTGAGATTGTTGTGATAACCGCAGGCATCTTGAGGTATGCAACGCAGGCACCATTGAAGGCACCACAGCACATACATGCAATAATTCCGCAGATTACTGCAATGATTGCAGGAACTCCCTTGTCCATGAGAAGACCGGTAACCATTCCGCCGAAAATCATCTGAGCAGCAACCGAACAGTCAATGTCTCCCAGCAGGAGGATGAATACCATTCCGAGCACCATCGGCGATACATCAAGTCCTGCATTGATGATGGACTGAACCGTTCCTGCCTGGAAGTACAGGTCTGTCTTGAAAAGAATCAGGACCAGATTCAGAGCCAACAGAATATAAACAAGAATCATTTCCCACTTAACGAGGAATTTTGATAATACAAAGCCTTCCTTAACGGTAAGGTCTCTATCATAATTACTACCTGGCATTAGATCAAAGCACCCCTTTCCTTAAGAGCCTGCTTTGCAGCTGAACGCTCTGTGAAATAGTTGATAGCAACCGCAACAATGATGATCGCACCCTGAAGTGCCTTCTGCCATACGCTCATTCCGGGAATCATACTGATGAAGTATGTAACCACTGCCATGATGAGAACACCGATTGCAACTCCGTCCATACGTCCCTTACCACCTGTGATTGAAACGCCTCCAAGAACACAGATAGCGATGGCCGTCATCTCAAATCCCTCTGCCATACCGTAGTAACCAATTGCATAGTTTGCTGTGTAGAGCATTCCAGCAAGACCGGTAAGAGCACCGCAGATGATGTATGCGTAAAGAGTAACTGTACCCTCGTTAACACCGGCAACTGCTGCTGACTCGCGGCTTGTACCGATTGCGTAAATTCTTCTTCCTGCTGTTGTGTAGCTCTGGAAGAAGCCTGCGATTATCATAACGATGATTGCAATCCAGATAATGGCAGGAAGTCCAAGAACTCTTGCGATAGCCCAGTTACGGTAGGTGTCAGAATAAGCTACAGCGAACCACCACTCTCCACCGGATACTACGAATGCGAGACCTCTGAAGATGTACATTGTACCAAGTGTACAGATCATGGGAACCATCTTCAGCTTACCAACAAGGAAACCATTAAGTCCGCCGCAGAGCGCTCCAAGTACGAGACCGAGAAGCACAAACACAATACCAGGAACCGTAGGGTTACTGCAGGAAAGTGATGTACATACGATACCGACAAAGGCAAGCTGCGAAGCGATTGAAATATCAATACCGCCGGTCAGGATAACACACATCTCTCCAACTGCAAGGAGGGCATATACTGAGTTATTCTGAAGCATGCTTATAAGTGACTGAACACCAAACATTGTAGGTGTTACGATTCCAGCAACAATGAGAAGGAGAATCAGAACCACGATAAGTCCGGTATTTCTTGATTTAAGCAGATTTTTCATTACTTATCTCCTCCTTTCTCCTTTAATGATGCCTCAAGGATCATCTCCTGAGTTACATTGTCCATTGAGTCGAACTGTCCAGTTACGCGGCCACCTTTAAGAACTACGATACGGTCAGCAACGCCGAGAACCTCAGGCATTTCTGAAGATACCATGATGATTGCATATCCGCGGCATGCAAGGTCGTTCATGATCTCGTAGATTGAATACTTAGCACCTACGTCGATACCCTTTGTAGGCTCATCCATGATGAGTACCTTCTGCTCAGAGCTGAGCATCTTGGCAACTACGACCTTCTGCTGGTTACCACCTGACAATGATGAAGGAGGAGCTGTGATATCGTTGGCCTTGAGCTGAATCTTCTTGCAGAGCGCAATAGCATTCTCCATCTCGGCGTCAACATCGAGCTGACCCTTTTTAACAAACTGATTCATTGTCGCAGAAGAAACATTCTGGTAAATAGGAAGCTCGTTTACAAGACCCTCTGTCTGTCTGTTCTCAGGAAGAAGACCAATACCGAGCTTAAGAGCATCAATAGGACTCTTGATATTAACCTTCTGTCCTTCAAGTCTGATCTCTCCTGTATCAGGAGTCATGATTCCATAAATTGTCTGGCATACCTCTGTACGTCCTGCACCAACAAGACCTGTAAGAGCAAGAATCTCTCCGCGTCTTACGTTGAAGGAAATGTTCTTGAAGTATCCTTCCTTAGAGATGTTGTCAACCTCGAGAACCACATCGCCGATCTTGGCTGTCTTCTCGGGGTACATCGCTGTCAGCTCACGACCAACCATCGCCTTAACAAGGTCCTGATTAGTGATGCCGTCTACATCCCAGGTTCCTACATATGTGGAATCACGGAAAACTGTAACGCGGCTTGCCAGCTCGTACATATCCTCAAATCTATGAGTGATGAAGATGATTGAAACACCCTTATCCCTAAGCTCTTTAGTGATGCGGTAAAGCTCAAGGCACTCGTTTCTTGTAAGGGAAGCTGTGGGCTCATCCATGATAAGGATACGAGCGTCACGGGAAAGTGCCTTCGCAATCTCAACGAGCTGCTGAGCTGCTACTGACAGAGTACCCATAGGCTTCTTTACATCAATCTCCTTGCTCAGGGGCTCGATAAGCTCCTTAGCGCGCTGATGCATTGCCTTCCAATCATAGACACCAAACTTATTCTTGATCTCCTGTCCCATGAAGATATTCTCTGTAACAGTCAGATCGGGGAACGAAGTAACGTGCTGGTAGATTGCAGCAATACCCATCTTTGCAGAGTCTGATGTGTTCCTGAATGTGATCTTCTCACCTTCAAGAGTCATCAGTCCACTATCAGGCTGATGAACACCTGTAATTACTTTAATGAATGTAGACTTACCAGCACCATTTTCTCCCATGAGGGCGTGAATCTCACCCTTCTTCAGCTGGAAATGTACACCATTCAGAGCCCTGACACCGCCAAACGTCTTGACAACGTCATTCAGCTCCAAGATATAATCACTCATCTGATTATCTCCTTCCTATAAAATTACCCCCACTTTCGTGTGCGTCACTATAAAGAGCATTTTATCACAAAACAATATGTTTTTGTTACTTTTTACGAAAAAATTGCTCTTTTTATCTTAAAATAGTACAATTTTCACTATTTCAATCTGTTTTTAGTAGGTTTTTACACCAAAGGAATCGAACACGCTCTGTCTCGCTTCCTTGAGACCAGCGAACTCGCCAGCCTTGATCATCTGTGCCATCAGGTTGCCGATTGCCGTTCCCTCGCCGGGGCCTGCATAAATCGTCCTGCCTGACTTCTCAGCCGTGAGCTGATTGAGATATACCGCATTTGAACCACCGCCCACGATGTTGATTGCGGGATACTTAACTCCTGTGATTGCCTCAATCTCAAGAGCTGTGCTTGCGTAACTCTCAGCAAGCGACTGGTAGATTACTGTCGAAATCTCACCTACCGTCTCAGGGACCTTCTGGTCCGTATCACGACAGCACTGCTTGATTTCCTCGATCATGCTGGCAGGAGCCATGAACCTGTCAGAGTTGACATCAACTCTTGAAGGGAAGTCTCTCACTTCCTCAGCAAGGTCGCAGAGCTGTGCAAAAGAATATGCATCATCAAGCTCGTGTCTTACAGACTGAATCATCCACAGTCCCATGATGTTCTTGAGGTAACGGAAGCGGTACTCATATCCACCCTCGTTAGTGAAGTTCTTCGCCTGGCTCTCCTGCGTGCAGATGGCCTCCTTGCTCTCAACACCCATGAGGGACCATGTGCCGGAACTGATGTACATACACTCATCAGACTGAGAAGGCACTGCCATTACTGCAGAAGCAGTGTCGTGGGTGGCAGGAAGTACTACCATGCAGCTAAAGCCAACCTCTTCCTCAACCTCCTTGCTGAAGGGACCGACAACGGTACCCGGCATGGAAAGCGGAAGGAATATTTCCTTATTATATCCAAGCATCTCGATAAGCTCTGTATCCCACTGCTTCGTCTTGGGACTTACCAGCTGGCCGGAGGTCGCATTCGTGTATTCCGAAACCTTATTACCTGTGAGCAGGAACTGGAAGTAATCAGGAAGCATCAGCATTGTCTTGGCCTTAGCGAAGAGCTCGGGCTCTCTCACCTTGTGTGCCATCAGCTGATAGATTGTATTGAACATCTGCTTCTGGATTCCGGTTCTCGCATACAGTTCCTTCTCCGGAATAATCTTGTACACTTCCTCGTCCATACCATCCATACGGCTGTCTCTGTATCCGTAGGTATTGCCGAGAACCTTGTCATTCTCATCGAGCAGTACATAGTCAACAGCCCAGGTATCAATTCCCATACTCTCAGGAATCTTGCCGATCTCCTTGCACTTAGCAATTCCGGCCTTAATCTCCCTGAACAGATGCTCTGTGTCCCAGCACAGGTGACCATCCTTCTTCTTCATACCATTCTCGAAGCGATGAATCTCCTCGAGGACCATCCTGCCATCCTCAACAGATCCAAGAATATGACGTCCACTTGAAGCCCCTATATCGACTGCCAAATAGTATTTTGCCATTTCGAACCCCCTCGCATTGTTAAATCAATTTTAGTAAAGTATAAAACAATAGTTATCTTAAATGTTAGAACTTGATTTGCAAATTTTACCGACCTAATTTGCCAAAACGTTTCGCTTTTGTTATAATCTTAACAGTCCATAAACCACAAAAACGTGGCGTTTCGATGGCTATTATGCACAATTTCAAAACGCTGTTTTTGTCTGTTTTTACTTTATCGTTAACTTTATTCTCGCATTTGCAGGTGAAAAAATATGAACATCGAACTGCTCGAGACCCTGAAAAAGATTTCCGAAGAGGAACTTGCAATTTTAGACGGAAATAATACTATACAAAAAGAACTCTATACCTCCAAAAATGAGTTTATTATAGACAGTAATCACATGCTGCCCAAGGGTAAGCTGATCGATATCAGGCCTCACACCAGATTCGTGCACTTCCCCAAGCACCGCCACAACTACGTCGAGATAATCTATATGTGTACAGGCACCACCACGCACATCATCAACACCACGACAACAATCATGTTAGAGCAGGGAGAGCTTCTCTTTCTGTCCCCCAACGCCACGCAGGAGATACTCCCCGCAGGCAAGGATGACGTTGCCGTCAACTTCGTTGTGGTTCCCGAATTTTTTGACCACGCATTCATGATGATTGAGGAGGAGAGTGTGCTACACGACTTCCTGGTAAGCTGCCTTCGCGGCGAAGTCGGCTCAGTTGACTACCTTCACTTCAAGGTAAGGGATGTGCTTCCGATTCAGAACCTCGTCGAGAACATGCTCTATTCCCTGGCATACAAGGTTCCCGGATATAGGAATATTAACCAGACCACGATGGGACTGCTCATCACCCTCCTTCAGAGGGAGACTGACAAGATGATCAGTTCTTCTGCGTCCAACCACGAGAACGACCTGATGTTCTCAATTCTCAGGTACGTGGAGGACAGCTACAAGACCGCCACATTAGAAGAGCTGTCCCAGATAACAGGACAGCCCGACTATGCAATAAGTAAACTTGTGAAAAAAAATACAGGATACACCTTCAAGGCGCTGGTGCAGTCAAAGCGTCTCAACCAGGCCGCCTTCCTCCTGACTACCACAGCTCTTCCAGTGGAAAAAATAATAACCATTGTCGGTTACGACAATACCAGCTATTTCCACAAGATATTCCGCGAGAGCTTCCGAATGACGCCCCGCGTCTACCGTCTGACGGTAGGAAGTGAAAATGTATCTGCCTCCGAACCCGAAGATTCGGAGGAGTGAATAAATAACTAAGATATTATGCCCAGATAGCTCTCTGGATAGTAGGGAATGCATCCTCAACGATCTTCACGATACGGATCATAATCTCGAACATCTCCTCGCCGCATGTATCAAGAGAAACAACTGCGTCATCCTCAACCTTGATATCACCACGCTCAGCATCAAAAACAAACTTTGCAAGCTTGTACTTTGCATTGAGATCATTCATGAGCTTATACATCTTGTCATATGCACTCTCAGGAATTTTTGCGAACTGAACTCCCTGTGTATGAACATGAGCATCATCATCAAAGAAGAAGAACAGACGGATTGAACCACCCTGAAAGTCCCATCCACAGGTGAGAACATCACCGCTCTCAGTTACCGCCTGAAGAGGAGTCTCCCTTGTCTCAAAATAAGCGCTTACCATCTTTGCTGCCATTGTTGCCATAATGTAACCCTCCAATAATCATTATATTTGCTGAAATCAGCTTAATTTATTTTACAATAGTGATTCTACTATTACAATTAATTCTATTTTTTTGAGCGGTCTCGTCTTCGACTTTATTTGCATCGTGATAAGAAATCTTATTATCCTTATCGGCCCCTTTTGCAATCATTAGAAATGGAATCAAATCCAACTTTTTCTTCTCGCTAAGAGGCCCCTCCATTCCTATATCTTCCCAACTCATTATTATATCACGCTCAAAAATCTTCCTTTCGTCACGTTTCTCAACCAAGTGATGCCCCGTCAGCAGCATATAGTAGCACCATCGTCTGTGCTCAATCTTTGCCCACTCTTCAATAATATCATTAAGAGCTGTACGTGCATCCTTTGTTGTAATGAAATGCTGCATCTCATCCTTTACTTTTTCAGTTGCTGCTTTTCTCATTTCCTCTTCAGCTTTTTTCTTTTCCTCTTCAGCTTTTTTCTTTTCCTCTTCAGTTTTTGTCTCTTTTTCTTCAGTCTTTCTTCTCAACTCCTCTTTCACATCCTCAGAAAAATCCATTTCCGCAACTTCACTTAGTTTTCTGACAAATTCCTGAAGTTTAACAACCGCATCCTGCCCGTTGATATATCTCGTAGTCTGTACAATGTACTTCTGAACCTCGGCTGCATTAACCTGTTCGAGCGTCGACTGCCTATAATATAATTTCTCGCTTTCCCATGCTCTATTCACTTCCGCATCGTCTATCTCATTTAGTCCAACATCTCCATAGAACATGTTATACATTGAACTGTAATATGCTCCCATCTCGTTGCGCTCGACACTGATAATTTGATCAAGACCCAGATCATTCTCATCAGACATCGTGAAATGCACATTTGAAAAGCAGTAGTACTCCTTTTTTTCATCCTCAAGAACATCTTTAAGACCCTTGGCATTCTGAAGGTTCACAGCAAGCGGAATTCTTTTCGGCTCATCCATTCGCTGCAGAATGTCACTCAGTCTGTCTACACAGCGCATATTAAGTTCTGAAGAATTAAAACAGCTTGCGGCATAGGTTACAGATTTATTATTACAGATTTCCTCCAGCACCTCACTATAGTCATCCGAAAGAACCTCCGCCTCCCATACTCTAACCCTTATCGAACCATCTGCCAGACGTACCTCTTTTTTATCCGTCAGTTTGATTACCGTATCAGCATCCATTACAAATTCCCAGGATGGATTACGCTTAGCATTGCTTCCTGAATTACCAGTTTCAGAACTGCCCTTTCCGTCACTTTTCTCCTTAAATTCAGCCAGGACATTCAATACTTTTCGCTTCGTCTCTTCAGCATTATGATCCACAATATCGATAAGAATTTCTGTATCGCTGCCAAAAATACCAAGCATTATAGCATGATAGAACATTGCCTCACCAAACTCAGAAAAACCGGCAAGAAACAGATGGGTGTCCTTTTTCTCAGTTCCTGGATCTTTAGAATTTATATAATACTGATACAACGGAAGCTTGGAAAATGTCTTCTGCGCAAGAAGATCCATGTACGAAAAGAGTTCAACGTTACTGATAAACATTCCAGCTTCCTGCTTCATCTCATCAGTAATACTCTCATCAACCTTTTCTTCCTCTTCTTTCTTTTTCTCCGCTTTAATAATTCCACATATTTTGTCTGAATACTTTTTCAGCAATTTCTCAGTACTGACATCATTGCACTGAATATAAAACTTTGTTTTTTTTCTATCGACAATATGATTATTCTTCACATCCTGGCAGAAAGACATATATATTGCCACATTCTTCATGGAATCCTCTTCCATAAAGAGGAAATACTTACACTTTCGCAGCGTTCTGTACTTGTAATACTCCTTCTTTTCAAGCGGTTCATAGATAATGGATATTCCGTTCCTAAATAGTTTCTCCTCAACCTCGTCATCAAGCTTCTCATTCAGAACCATGTAGACCTTGTAGTCATCCATGTTCGAATGGTCAATAACCTCGCCAACCCTGTTGCTATATCCGAATATTGCAATCTCGGTCTTAAATGGGTGTGGCACCCAGATAAGGGAATATCTGAACATCTTCTTTACGATGCCGACAATGAAGATGAGGCATACAGCGGGAAAAATAATTCTGGATACTAAATATGCCCAGAACCAGAATCCAGCACTCCTCCCGTTTTCCTGGAGTTCGTCCACGTCATCAATTGACAGAATCGCATCACCAGTCAGTGAAACCGCAGTGTTTTCAAGCGCCTTGGCCACCACATACGAATCATTCGTACCATTATCTGCCTCCACGCTCTCGCGCTCCACTTCCGCCACATACCGATAGTACTCACGACTTATCTTATAACTGGAAATAATAGCCACAAGAAACAGCACCACAATCACAAGCGATATGTACGGCTGTACATACTTCTGATACTTCCGCCGCAGTTCTGCTAACTTTTCTTTTAATTCTTTCTTCAGGTTATTATACATTATTAGTCCTCACTCCTTAGGGGTAAAATATATAGGATTACTTCTTTTTAAAACAGGAAACGAGTCCATAAACAAATGCCCCCACTACAAAAAAATACACAATGATATGCCCCACACTCAGCAGATTTTCTTTTCCGGGTTCGCAAATCTTCCACACGAAATCTGTTCCATCAATCAAAGCAGAAAAAATAGCGAGCAGACCAATCGCTGTCAGCATACTGTTGGTACGCTTTTCCTTGATGTCATCATCATATTCCTTTGCCTTGCTCACAACCTCCTCAACATCAGACTCAAGCTGTTCAAGTCTGAGTTCCTTGTATAACTTGTCATACAGTTCCTGATAATACGAGTCAGTTGATACGGCATTATATGTCGACCAGATATCAAGCTGCAGTATTTCCCTCTTCAGCTTAATAAGTTCCTTCATATTGTTCCAGTTCTTCACAGCTCTGGTATTATAGATCAAAAATCCTTCACGCTCGTGAAGTGCTAACAGATACTCATGAAAATAGTAATTATCAACATTAGCAGGAAAAGCATTCCGGATAAAGTTTATATCAGAATTCTTGTCAAGGTACGAAAAGACTGCAATAGCATTGGAATCTATCATCCAGAAGCGATCATCGATAGGAGTGTATACCTTCCTAGTAATATCTTCACTTACGCTTCTTGACACATATGCGCTGTCCTTAAAGCCGCGGCTTAATCTATATGCCATCTCATAATCATCATCACGCTGAGTATCTGACACATATCTCAGCAGTGCATTACACTTTTTGTTTTCCGCTGACGGGAACCATTCAACCTTCCTGTTAATGCCATCGGTTACAAGCTTCATAATATTGCATGCAAGCTTAGTCTTCTCATTCGTACTATTCAGTCCCTCGTCAATATTCCCCACCCTAAACATGAATGACAGAATTGACGAAAGCTCCAAAATAGCATTTCGTTCCAAATACGGATCAAACCCAACTGATACAACAAGGAAACAGATACCCGTCGCAAAGCTATAGACTTCAACACCATTGAGACTTATCTCATATCGCTTATCCTCCTGGCCATCAATAATGAAAGTCTTTCCCTTATACCCATTGAGAAACTCACATGATGAATCTTCAGAAAGAGAATATGCCCTGACTATACCATTATCACTCGAAAACACTTCCCTGATATAGCTGGCAAGGTACCTGAGATTAACCTTCTTGGGTTTCCAATTCATTGTTCCAAGTTCTACCGCCTTGCCATCCTTGTTAGGACTGATACTGAAGGGAACAATATATTTCCCTAAAAAAGCATTTGAAGGTGATCCACAGAAAGGTTTACTGTAGTCCTCACAGAACACACCAAATATACCCGTCAGCTCAATGGGTTCTATCGGAACAAAATCCAACATTCCCGTATCAACTGCCTTAGCATCAGGTCCAAGGGAAATCGTAATATGGTGCGTTTTATTATCATCAACGATTCCACTCAGCTTATCCTGCCCGTTGCTGCGGTCAATACCGGTCAGTTCAATCTTGACACCCTCATTGCTGCCATCATTTGCATAACCAACAATTCTGATGTCAACAATTCTTCCGTATTCAGAAGTCGGTATTTCTTTGTGCCCGTCCCGATAGTACCAGAGTGTCACATGCGGATTCTCAACCAGCCTCTCAAGCCGCTTTGCACCTGGTATATTCTTAATCTTCTCGTGAAGTTCCCTGCTGTCGACAAACAGTCCTGTATAAAGTATCTTCAATATCTACTCTCCTCCATAGTCTTCTGCTTCTATATTATTCGGCTTCCAATAAGAACCGCAAGCACTGGAAGCACCTGAAATGTAAACAATCCTACCATCTGCATTTTCTCCGGTATATTGAAATCATCTTC
>DCHL01000134.1:0-2634 GCA_002317595.1 Lachnospiraceae bacterium UBA1753
TATCAAGAAATCTGTTCCACACAAACAGATAGGGATTGGCATCGCCGATGTGGTTGATGACGATGCTGAGGAATACCACGCAGGAAAAATATGACGCCTGCTTTTTTCCGATCAGAACAGTCGTGTAGAGTATGACGATTATCATCAGGGATATCACGATTGATGAAATCAGTCTGATGCCGTGGGCGGCGCTTGTAAATCCCTGGTTCATCAGAAGGACGACAAGTCCGTACACTGCTCCAATTACTGTTCCAATAAATCTCTGGATTGCATTTTTCTTAGTATTCTGCCTGTAGGTCTGCATGCACCAGAGGGCTGAGAGCTGGGAGTAGAAGACCATTCCGCCGTCTCCTCGCAGCAGGTCCACTGCAAAACACAGGGCGATTGCGACTGCACTTTTAATTATTCTAAGTCCGATTCCGGGAAGTTTTTTTTTCATATATGTATTTCCATTTATATTTTTATATAGAAAGAGGCCCAGGCATAAATGCATGGACCTCTTTGTCGTGCGATATGGGACATTATATCACAAATGATTACATCTTCAAATCGAGATATGTGCTATTATTGATTCATGAAGTACAGAATATATATTGTTGAAGACGACAATGGAATAGCGGATGGAATAGTTAAGTGCCTTGAAAGCTGGGGCATGGAGGGCCGGGTGGTTTCTGATTTCAGGAATGTATGTCAGGAGATTGCTGAGTATGAGCCACATCTCGTCATTCTTGACATCACCCTGCCGTATATGGGTGGATACCACTGGTGCCAGGAAATCAGGAAGACAAGTTCTGTGCCGGTAATATTCATCTCATCAGCGACAGAAAACATGAATATCATTATGGCAATGAACATGGGTGCCGATGACTTCATACCAAAGCCCTTTGATCAGAGTGTGCTGATTGCGAAGATTTCAGCGCTTCTTCGCAGGACATATGACTATGCGCAGGCTTCTTCACGAATCAAGGTTGCAGGCGCCTGCCTCAATACGGACAACAGCACGCTGGAATATAATGGCAGGGAAGTGGAACTGTCACGAAACGAGTACCGCATTTTTCTGACGCTTGCACAGAACAGGAACAAGGTCGTCAGCCGGGAGATGCTGATGGAGGCACTTTGGGAGACGGACAGCTTTGTTGATGAGAATACCCTGACCGTCAATGTTGGAAGGCTTCGCAAGACCCTTGAAGGAGCAGGACTTAAGGATATCATCAGGACAAAGTTTGGTGTGGGCTATATTCTGGAGGATAGAGATGATACCGGCATATCTTAAATCACGGGCAAAAATTATTACACTGCTGCTCGTGATTATCGGGGTGTTTTCTGCCAGTTCCCTCCTTTTTGAGATGCCACTTATTACGGTGCTGTACCCTGCTGTGGTCAGTATTATCATAGTGGTCATCGCCGGGATAGCAGACTATCTGAGGATAAGGTCTGTCAGGGATGAGCTTGAGGCGGATATTTTTTCACCGACAGACAGCCTGATTGAGCAGGAATATCAGAGGATTATCGACAGGCTGAAGGAAGAGGAGCAGGTTGCCAGATCCAGTGCAGCTGCTGACTACAACAACATGATTGAGTATTACACGGTGTGGGCTCATCAGATTAAAACCCCGATTGCGTCCATGAGGCTTGCACTCCAGTCTGAGGATAGTGAGTTTGCGAGAAAGCTGGGCAGTGACCTTGACAGGATTGAGGCATATGTGGAGATGGTCCTTACCTACTTAAGGCTTGATTCTGACAGTACAGATTATCTGATTAGGACGTATGACCTTGATGAAGTAATCAGGTCTTCTGTGAGGAAATTTTCTCGCAGATTCATCTTGAAGAAGCTGAGCATGGATTTTGAGCCAACCGGGTTAAGCGTGCTCACTGATGAAAAGTGGCTGCAGTTTGTGCTAGAGCAGGTTATTTCCAATGCAGTTAAATATACAAACCAGGGAGGAGTCAGGATTTACCAGAGTTCGCCGCGGGTGCTCTGCATTGAGGATTCTGGAATTGGAATCTGCGCTGAGGACCTGCCGAGGGTATTTGAGAACGGCTTCACGGGATTCAACGGCAGAGAAGACAAGCGTGCCAGTGGCATTGGCCTGTATCTGTGCCGGAGGATATGTGATAATCTGGGACATAGGATATATGCAGAGTCTGTTTTAGGTGTCGGGACAAAAATATATCTGGACCTGAATAATCGTCAGTTAGGGATTGAATAAGCATAATTGTGACAAAGATGTAAGATTTACGTAAGCAGATTCAATGGAATGAGTCTGCTTATATTTTTATACTGTGACTATCTTAACAGAAAGGAAGTACAGTTATGAGTCTACTGGAAGCAAAAGGAATAAAGAAAGTATATAGGACACGATTTGGCGGTTCTTCTGTAGAAGCACTCAAGAATGTCAGCTTTTCAGTTGAAAAGGGTGAGTATGTTGCAATTATGGGAGAGTCAGGAAGCGGTAAGACTACGCTGCTGAACATTCTTGCAGCCCTCGACAGGGCCAGCGAGGGATCGATTATTCTTGATGGAATGGACCTTGGGAAGATAAAGGATAAGGATATTGCCAGGTTCAGAAGGGATAACCTCGGTTATGTATTTCAGGAGTTTAACCTTCTGGATACTTTTTCAATAGAGGATAA
>DCHL01000134.1:2737-11383 GCA_002317595.1 Lachnospiraceae bacterium UBA1753
GATAAGCTGCTGAAAAAATATCCGTACGAGGTATCTGGCGGACAGAAGCAGCGGGCGGCGGTTGCAAGAGCGCTGATCACTAATCCAAGCATAATTCTCGCGGATGAACCGACGGGGGCTCTTGATTCAAAGTCATCGGATGAGCTTCTCCGCCTGTTTCAGGAGGTAAACCGCCAGGGACAGACTATTCTTATGGTAACGCATTCCACCAAGGCGGCAAGCAATGCATCACGAGTTCTTTTCATAAAGGATGGAATTGTGTATCACCAGATATACCGCGGTGATGCGACAGATCAGCAGATGTACACGAAAATCAGTGACACGCTGACACTTCTCGCACAGGGAGGTGAAAAATAATGAGGGCATCTTTTTTTCCAAAGCTTGCAGCAGAGGGTATAAGAAAGAACAGGCGGCTTTATGGTCCGTATCTGATTACCTGCGTTATGATGGTTGCCATCTACTATATCCTGAGTTTCCTTGCTTATTCGGGGATTATGGATGGAATGGCAGGAGGAGGAACAGCCACTGACATGATGCGGCTTGGAACCTACGTCGTGACGGTATTCAGTCTTATTTTCCTGTTCTATACGCAGTCCACGCTAATCAAGGGCAGGAAAAAGGAGTTCGGTCTGCTGAGTGTGCTTGGAATGAACAAGCATAATCTGGGATGCATTATTTTTTATGAGACAGTAATGGTCTGGGTGCTAGCACTGCTGGGAGGCCTTGCTGCGGGCATTGGTCTGTCCAAGTTTGCTGAGCTGGGATTCACCAGGCTGATTGCAGTGCCCACCAGATATTCCTTCAGTATCTCAAAGAAGTCAGTGATTCTGACTGTGATTGTGTTTACTGTCATATTTTTTCTGATATATCTGAACTCTGCCCGTCAGATCAGGTTCTCAAGTCCCATGGAACTGATTACGGCTGAGAAGGCGGGAGAGAAGCCGCCGAAATCAAACTGGTTCGTGGGAGTGCTCGGCCTTGTCTTTCTTGGGAGTGGATATTATCTTGCCCTTAAAATCCAGCAGCCGCTGGCAGCACTGCTGTGGTTTTTCGGTGCGGCCATACTTGTAATCATCGGGACATATCTGATTCTCGTTGCTGGTTCAGTGCTGCTATGCCGAATCTTGCAGAAAAATGAGGGATATTACTACAGAGCAGACCATTTTGTTGCAGTGTCATCAATGGCATACAGAATGAAGAGAAACGGGGCAGGCCTTGCATCCATCTGCATTCTGCTCACTGGTATTCTGGTAATGCTGTCTTCGACATCGGCACTTTATACGGGGGCTGATGAATGTCTGAATTCACATTATCCGAGTGAGATAAACTCATTTGCATGTAAGTATGGTTACGATGAAGAGCTTGCCTCTCTCGGGGATAAGCTGGAAGAGAAGACGAGAAGTGTTGCCACGGCCTACGGAGTTAATCTGACAAACGAAAAAACCTTTTATGATTATTCCATCAGTGGTTATTTGGAGGACAGCAGACTGGATATAGTTCTGAATTCGAAGACAAACCTGGCTTTCATCAATTATGACAAGGTTGCACAGATCATGTTCATTGATGTGGACGATTATAACCGTGTGTTTGGCTATAATGAGGTGGTTGGTCCCGGCGAAGCCATTCTGGGAACTTCGAAAAAAATAGAAATCGGCAATGTTTTCACTGTCGGAGATGAAGAATTCAGGATTACGAAGAGAATAGATGACAGGGTTGGCGAGATTGATCCGTCTGCCAGGGGTTCTGCTGCGCCGGGAATATTTATGATTGTGAAGGATGTCCACGAGGTTGCTTCGCACTATACGCAGTACACTGACTATGATGGGGAACCAATGCTGGCCTGGTTCTGGAACAGCAGGTTTGACACTGGACTTGATGTGGAAGGGCAGATTGCAGTAGCACAGGCCCTTGACCAGATGATGAAGGAAGAACTTGACAGGGTTTCTCTTGATAATGCGTACAGCGAGAGCCATGAGGCAGAGAGGGATGATTTTGTCAGTACCTTTGGAGGCTTATTTTTTCTCGGAATACTTCTAAGCCTGATTTTCCTGGTCTCATGTGTGATTATCATATATTATAAACAGGTTTCGGAAGGATACGAGGACCAGGCAAGATTCGGTATTATGCAGAAAGTCGGCATGGCAAAAGAGGATATCAGCAGAAGCATCAACTCACAGATGCGCATTGTGTTCCTCATTCCAATTGTACTTGCGTGCGTCCATCTGCTTATGGTGCTGCCAATCGTGCATAAGATTCTGATGCTGTTTGGTCTTTTTGATATGGTACGCCTGCTGGTGTGCGCAGGGGTATGCGCCCTGCTCTGCGGTGTGTTTTACGCAGTGTGTTACAGGCTTACGTCGCAGGCGTACTATACTATTGTGTCATAGATCTGCATGTGGAAGATGCTGTCGGATGTCTGATATAGGAGAACAGATAATGAACAGAGAAGAATACTATTTGAACAACAGAAAATGCTTTTCATATCATACAGACACATCAAAATGTATCCTGATTCAGCCTGTGAATGACCATGAGATTGGGCTGCTGGACAGGCAGATAGACTTAATTGCTGAAAAAATAAGTCAGAAAGGAAAAGAATGTCCTTTTACTTTCGTGGCTTTTGAGATAAAGGACTGGAACAGGGAGCTGTCACCCTGGGATGCGCCGGGGGTGTTTGGTAGTGACGGGTTCGGCCATGGGGCGGATGACACATTGACATTTGTTGAAGGAAGGCTGATTCCTTATATCAGGGAGAAGTGTTCCCTTGCTGAAGATATCCCCGTGATACTCGGAGGATATTCGCTTGCCGGACTTTTTTCACTCTGGTGTATGCACCAGACGGATATTTTTTCTGCAATATCTGCCGTCTCGCCGTCTGTGTGGTTTCCTGGCTGGATGGAATACACAGAGAAACGAGCAGCGAAGGCGGAATATGTGTATCTAAGTCTTGGTGACAAGGAGCCTAGGACCAGAAATGCGGTAATGTCATCTGTTGGCGAATGCATCTGTCGCCAACATGAGTTGCTTTCTGAAAATGAGTCAGTTAAGGACTGTATTTTTGAGTGGAATGAGGGCAATCATTTTCGGGAATCGGAGGTGAGATGCGCGAAGGGATTTGCCTGGTGTCTGAAAAAAATATTCAAATAATGCCGCTTATATAGTGTTTTATGCATTTCATCGCTCATCTATGGAAACCGTGAACTTCATGTTGTATAAATCATATTGTCATTAGGAAAGGAGTGAGAATATGGTCCTATTGTTAGATACAACAGAAGAGAAGATAGGAAGTGAAGTCCTCAGGGAGTGTGGACTTAACAAAAAAGAAGAGGTTGAACTAATAGATACGACAGAAATGAACATCTCAAATTGCAACGGCTGTAATTTCTGCTGGCTTAAGACTCCTGGTGAGTGCACACTCAAGGATGATTACGAGCCGATTCTAAAAAAAATAAGCAGTGCTGACCAGGTGTGGCTTATATCAGACACAAAATTTGGTTTCATTTCATATAAGGCGAAAAATATTGTCGACAGAATATCGCCAATCATCACGACGTTTCTCCACTATAATAATAAGAAGGCGCGGCACATCATGAGATATGACAGGACACCTGACCTCGGAGTAATCTATTCAGGCGAGGGCAATGATGAATTTCTGAATAGATGGTGTGACCGACTGGCCTCTGATCTTGGAAGCAGTTCCAGGGGAGCCTATGGAAGGGAAAAGATTAAGGAGGCGGTATCATGCATGTAGTAGTAATCAATGCCAGCCCAAGGGTTCGCAAATACAGTAATACCGATAAGATAATGATTTCTTTCTGCAGGGGACTTATTAGAAGAGGTGCGAGCTTTGAGAAGCACGCCATTTCAGAGAGAAAATACTGGGGAGTCATAAGACAGGCTTTTCTTGATAATGATGAGATTGTGTTTGCCGTTCCGCTTTATGCTGAAGCCGTTCCCGGATTAATGCTTGAATTCCTGGAGACCTTGCCCAAGAAGGATAACAGGACCAGAGTTTCATTTATATTGCAGGGCGGATTTGCAGAGGGATGCCGATTGCGATGTGGTGAAGAACTGCTGAGAGATCTTACAAAGTATCTTGGGGTCAGTTACGGTGGATGCCTGGTTAAGGGTGATAATTTCAGTATACGTCTTCGTGAAGGAGAATGCCTTGACCGCATCATAAAACCATATGAAAAAATGGGTGAATTGTTTGCAAATGGAGATGGCTTCAGGTTTAACCAGGCAAAAAAATTTACTGGACCTGAGATTTACAGTACCCCTGTCAGGATTGCCACAGACGTTGTCTTTAAGACCGTAGCAAAAAGGACAATGATTAAGATGGCCGAAGCTGCATTTGGCTGTACTACACCACTGGATTATAAGCCTTGGGCCCAGAATAGTTATGAATTAGATAGTGCTATTTCGCAGAATGAACAGTTTTTTACCCTGAAGAAAAAATATAACATGTAGATGTACAGAAAAGCAGTTACGGATACTTTAGAAAGAGAAAAATAGCGCTTGAATAGAGAAATAAGGAGGAATTGATATGATTACATTATTTACAATTATGTTGATAGCTGTTGTGTTTGAACTGATTGTGTTTGCAGTAAAGGCTGCATGGGGAATCACAAAAATTGTTTTTACCGTACTGTTTTTCCCGCTGATTCTTGTTGGGCTTGTTGCAGCAGGTCTCTTATACCTGGCACTGCCGATACTGATTGTTGTAGGAATCATTACATTTATCGGAGGCCTGGTAGCATAGCATACCAGGCATGACAACCGAACAGAATGTGTACTTGGAAAGGCTACTGACTGGATCCAGTTTCGTAGCCTTTCTTATTTTTGCGCTTTTCCCTGTACTCAGAGGGGGCCTGGCCTACAATCTTGCGGAATGCCTTTGAGAAGGTAAAGGTATCGGTATAACCTACCAGACAGGCAATATACTGGATGGTCTCATTGGATTCAGCCAGCAGCTCCTTGGCTTTCTTAATCCTGTAATTGATAAGGTACTGCTGTGGGGTATAGCCAGTGGCTTCTTTGAACAGTCTTGTTAGGTAGCTTCTGTTAAGTCCGCACACAAATGCAATATCTTCCACTGAAATATCCTCGGAGTATTTTACCTGTATGTATCGGATGACCTTTTTTACATACTGGAGCTTGGGGTCTGATACCGCATCCTCTGGGACGGTATGTCTTGTGACAAGATAATTAAAAAACTCGTATACTTTTCCAAGGCAGTAGCATTCCTCATCCAGGTGATCATATATATCTATGATTGTCTGATATATCTCATCGCATCTGCTGTTGGGGCGAAAAATAGGGCTGGATTCAGTCAGTTCAACCTGACGAAATAGCTCGCGGGCTCTGGGGCCGTCGACATGGATCCATGCGTAGTGCCATGGATCCTTTGCATCAGCCTCATAGTATGCCATGCAGTTCTTAGGAATCAGGAAGCCTTCATGGGCATGAATTTCGTGTCGAATACCATTCAGTATAAGGTGTCCCTTTCCGGAAATCACATAGTGGAAAATTGATTCTGTTCTGATGAGTGGGCCATAGGAATAGCAGGGTTCGCACTGGTAAGAGCCAACCTCAAAGAGATAGAAGTCGTTGGAACTGTTGTAATCTATGAAGGCGCATCTGTCTGCTCCATTAATTTCTCTCATATTTTTCTCCTAATCATTTTCACAAATCAGTATGTCACATAATGACATATCAATATATCATTGGACCATGCCTTGAACGTTGATATAGATATATTATATAAACTACCTCTAATTCTTTCTACTACTAAAATTGATTTCAAGTGGAGAATAAATAATGAATATCATTATTCATGAAAATGTAAAACAATTTCATTTATGTAACGACAGCGTTAGTTACATCATTGGCGTTCTTCCCACTGGTGATTTGGGACACTTTTACTTTGGACGTAAGATTCACGACACGGAGGGAATTGCGATGCCTTGCAATCCTTTCCCCAGGCCGATGACATGTAATCCCAACAAGATTGATGACTTTTCTCCTGAGCTTAGCAGCTTTGAGTATCCTTCTTTCGGACGTGGTGATTACAGGAATCCTGCATATGAGATTCTGCAGGGCAATGGCTCAAGGGTGAGTCAGTTCGAGTATGACGGTTATGAGATCGTGCAGGGTAAGCCTGCTATTGATGGAATGCCTTCAACCTACGCTAATTCGGAGGATGAAGCGCAGACACTTATAATCTCTCTGGTGGATAAGCTGACAGGAATCAGACAGAAGCTTTATTACACCATATTCAGGGATTATCCGGTTGTCACAAGGCGCGTTTCCTTCATTAATGAAGGTGAGGAGCAGGTGACCATCACAAAGGCTCTGAGTATGAGCATCGATCTCCCTGACCAGGATTATGAGTGGATTCAGTTCCAAGGAGCCTGGGGACGTGAGCGATTTCCTGTAAAGCGGGAAGTTACTGGTGGAGCAATTTCCATCGAGAGTATGAGGGGAATTTCAAGTTCTAATTTTAATCCCTTCTTTATCCTTAAGAGACCGACAACAGATGAAGATCATGGGGAGGCCATGGGAATCCACCTTGTATACAGTGGTAATTTCCGCGCAATGGCAGAAGGGGATTCCTTTGATAAGCTCCGTGTATCCATAGGTGTGAACGACAGATGGTTCCAGTGGCCTTTGGGAAAGGGGGAGAGTTTTGATACCCCTGAAGCGGTGATATCTTTTTCTGACAACGGTCTTGGTGCTCTCAGCAGAAGTATCCACAGATTCTTTAACAACAACCTTGTGAGAAGTGTTTATAAGAACAGGCCGAGGCCGATACTTCTCAACAATTGGGAAGCAACCAACATGTCCTTTGATGAGCAGTCCATTCTTAAGATTGCCAAGAAGGGTAAGGAAGCCGGCGTTGAGCTATTTGTCCTTGATGATGGATGGTTTGGCAAGAGAGATGACGATTATGCAGGTCTTGGTGACTGGGTTGTTAATACGAAGAAGCTCCCTGATGGAATAACGGGTCTCGCACAGAAGGTTCGCGACATGGGACTTGAGATGGGTCTCTGGATTGAGCCTGAGATGGTGAATGAAGACTCTGATTTGTTCAGGGCACATCCTGACTGGGTTCTTGCAGCTCCTGGACGGGACAAGTCCCTTGGAAGACATCAGATGGTGCTTGATTTCTCGAGAAAAGAAGTAGTAGATGCAATATTTGACATGTTGTTCGCAGTGATCGATGGTTCCGGACTTACCTACATCAAGTGGGATATGAACAGATCGCTGACTGAGGTGTACAGTGCAGTAGCGGATTCTGATTCACAGGGTACAATTTATCATAAGTACGTTCTTGGTGTTTACTCTCTGTATGAGAAGCTGATTAAGGCCTTTCCGGAAATCCTGTTTGAGTCGTGCTCAAGCGGAGGATCCAGATTTGACGCAGGTCTTCTGTATTACGCTCCTCAGGCATGGTGTTCAGATGACACAGATGGTATCGAGCGAATTAAGATTCAGTATGGCACATCCTTTGGATATCCCATTGTTTCGATGGGATCACATGTATCTGAAGTACCGAATCAGCAGACTGGCAGAATGGTTCCAATTGAGACAAGAGCTGCCGTTGCATATTTCGGAACCTTTGGATACGAGCTTGACCTCAATGAGCTTTCGGATGAAGAGTTCGAGAAGGTTAAGAAGCAGATTGTATTTATGAAGGAATACAGGGAAGTCATCCAGTATGGTGATTTCTATAGAATCAGTTCTCCCTTCGAGGCTGACATTGTATCCTGGATGAGTGTTTCAGCGGATAAAAAATGTGCAGTAGCTGCAATATATAAGATTCATACTCCGGCTAACGGTAGTCTTCCAAGAGTAAAGCTTAAGGGTCTTGATCCAGACAGGCTCTATACTGATGACAGAGGGCAGAGTTATTACGGTGATTATCTTATGAATGTCGGCGTTGAAGCATACGATAGAGAAGAAATGTTTAATGCCCAATTTGGAGACTATCGTTCAAAGATGATAGTACTGAAGGCATAAAAACAAATACAGAAGTCACATTTTGACATATCATGGAAACATGATACCATACCATTCCTCTTTCTAAAAATATAAGATTTAACTGTCGACAGGGAGAAAGAAAGAGGTTTTATTACAAAACAAATATGGAGTTATTACTTTAACGGGAGGATTAAAAATGAAAATTAAGAGAATAGCAGCTCTTCTGATGAGCTCAATCATGGTTCTTTCACTTGCTGGATGTGGATCTGCAGCCGCACCCGCAGCAGCACCTGCAGCAGAAGCTCCTGCAGCAGAGGAGAAGGCTGAAGAGGCAGCTCCTGCAGCAGAGGAGAAGGCTGAGGAAGCACCTGTTATGGAAGGCAGCAAGGAAGGCGAGCTTACCGTAACAATTTGGGATGAGGGACAGAGACCTGGACTTCAGCAGATCGTTGATGAGTGGTCAGCTCAGTCTGGCGTTAAGGCTACAATCCAGGTAGTTGGATGGAATGATTACTGGACACTGCTCGAGGCAGGCGCTACAGGCGGCGAGCTTCCTGACGTATTCTGGATGCATTCAAACGTTGCTCAGATGTACATGGAGAACGATATGCTTCTCGACCTTACAGATAAGATTGCAGCAAGCGACAAGATCGATCTTTCAAA
>DCHL01000102.1:0-3873 GCA_002317595.1 Lachnospiraceae bacterium UBA1753
AGTGCCATCGGTAAAAAATATGTGTGGATACCTACGCACAGAAGGGAAACAAGTCCCCAGATAATCATCTTTTCCTTTGACGTCTTATAGGCAACGCCTCCCATCCACAAATCTATGCACAAAAGGATAATCCACTGGGCGGTGAGTGAGGTGTGGTAAAAAGAGCGTTGTATCATCGGAAACGAAAGGACAAAAATAACCGGCATTGCAATCCATATGACAGCCTTGTCAGTTATCCTTCTCAGAATCCTTGCTGCGAATCCGCCCTGAAGGGCAAAACAGGCAAGAGTAAACAGACCAAAATACTGGAAGGTCTCCGGAAGGATACCCCTTATCAGTTTGAAAAATACCGCCACAAGAGGTATGGAATCCGTGAAGACAATCGACATCTTGATAGGATACGAAAGTGAATTAATCATACCGATTGGATAAGTCCAGTCGCTGTTTCTAAACGCCATCCAGCCCACGTAGTGCTGACGCAGGTCAAGGTCTCGCTTCATTATCCAAGCATCATTTACTGGATTGATTACAATCGTCCCAAAGAGCACAAGAAAACAGAGGACGCCCAAGAGAATCCCCCAGATAAAAGCTATGTTTAGTTCGCGCTTACCTGTTACTGTTTTCAATCTATTCTTCCTTCATATGTGTCGATACGAGAATCTCCTCGTCCGTATCAAGGCACGTCTGTATCATCTCATCAATTTTTTCCTCAAGATGCGTCTCTGACAGTCTGATTGCCTTGAGTACTGGCTTGGTCACGGGGTGCTTTGCGACAAAAATTGTGCAGCAGTCCTCGTAGGGAAGGATTGATGTCTCGTAGCTGTCAATCTTCTCAGAGATGTCGACGATTTCCTGCTTGTCCATTCCGATGCAGGGCCTGAAAACGGGCATCTCGCACACCTCGTTGGTAACGGCGAGGGACTGCATGGTCTGGCTGGCAACCTGCCCGATGCTCTCGCCGGTAATGAGGCCAAGACATCCTGTCTTATTGGCTATCATCTCAGCGATTCTCATCATATATCTTCTCATGATGATGGTGAGCTGGTCATGCGGGCACTTCTCATAAATATAGAGCTGAATGTCCGTAAAATTAATGATATGAAGGTTGATAGGTCCTGTGTAGGCAGACACAATCTTTGCAAGGTCTATTACCTTCTGCTTAGCTCTGTCGGAGGTGTACGGAGGCGCATGGAAATAAACAGCCTCGATCTTAACTCCACGCTTTCCTATCATGTACCCTGCAACAGGAGAGTCAATACCGCCTGACAGAAGAAGCATCGCCTTTCCTGCAGTTCCAACGGGCATTCCGCCAGGTCCAGGAATGATTCTTGAGTAGATGTAGATATTCTCCCTGACCTCAACGGTAACCGTGATCTGAGGGTCGTGGACATCCACGCGGCTTGTGGGAATCGCATCGAGAATTGCCTCACCAAAATCCATGTTCATCTGCGGAGAGGGCACAGGATAGTTCTTGTCGCCACGGCGTGCAAAACACTTGAAGGTAAAATTACCATCGGGGTACTCCTCCTTCATATATGCCACAACATCCTGCTTAAGCTGCTCGTAATCTCCTCTGGGACGGACAAGCACGGGGCAGATACCTACAAGTCCAAACACATGCTGGAGCTTATCAACCACCTCATCAAAGTCGAACTCGCCCTCGCAGCTTGCGAAGATTCTCCCCTGTGACTTGTGGACCTTAAACTCGCCCTTGGCCCTTGCGAGGGAATATCTGATCTGGCGGACCAGCGCATCCTCAAAAAGATACCGGTTCTTTCCCTTAACTCCGATTTCTGCATATTTCAGTAAAAAAGTATTGTATTCCATGTATTACCACCTCTCCATTTACAGGCTCATCGTTGTGGCCGAAAATGGTATTCTTATATTTTTCTTAAAATTCTTCTTTCCCTTGATAATCAGTACCGGCGGGTTCTCATCTTCTCTATCCCCTGCCTTCCTGTTGTTGGCATAGGAGAGTGAGTAGTCAACGCCTGCCCTCAGCTTCTGACCCTTGAAGTACACAAGCGCCTTGGGTGTCGCCTTTCCACTGATGATTCTGACCGCACTCTTCTCCTGCACTGACGCTCTTATCAGGCCAAGCTCATCAGCCGAAATATCGTAGGGTGCTATGACAAACTTCTTTGTGAGAGTGCCCCGGTATTCGCCAATTCCGTGTACAGTCACAGTAGCCTTACCAGCATTAACGTTGTTGCTGTAGGTCACAAAATAATCGTCTCCCTCAGTCAGCGTCTCAGCCTCCTTGTTAGATACTGTCACCACTGGCGTGTGCTCATCCCCGTTATAGGTCTCAGTCGTAATCGCCGCAATCTTAAATCCCTTGAGAGGCTTTCTTACATGCGCCTCTGCCAACGAAGTATCCTCCGTGAGAATGAACCTCACACTGCGCTCACCGGTGTAGTTTCCTTTTCCGATAAGCTTCAGTGTGTATACGCCTGGCAGCGCATATTTTTCAGGGAACAGACCTGTCGCCTCGTCAATCAGGTCGTAATTATTTGCCTTTATCACGGCATTGCCCCAGAAGAGCTTGGGCGTAGCTTTATAAGACTTGCCATCCTTGAAAGCCTTTACTAAATCATCACAGGCAACATCACGGTCCTCAATCGACTTCTGCGAGATTGTAAAGGTCCGCATCAGACTTCCCGCATACTTACCCTTGCCCTGAATCTTCACGGTTGGCGCCGTGTTCCAGGCTTCTGCGTCTTTAGAGCCGGCTGCCTTGTTGTTTCGATATGAGACTTTATACTCCTTGCCGGCAACCAGTCTTGTGGATCCGTAATATACCTTAAGGTCTGTGAACTTTATTGCCTTTCCGGTATACTCCACGCTCTCAGGAATGTCCTCCATCCAGAGACCATCGCAATATTTTTCCGCCTCATAGACGGTCACTGTCATGCTGGATTTAACCTCGGTGCCATCTTCCCATACACACCTTGCACTCACCTCAGTGGTTCCCGGTGACACACCTCTGACCGCCGAACCTTCTATTGCCGCGATTGACTCATCTTCGCTGGTCCATATTATTGAAGCGTCGCCTGCATAGGAAGGATAGGTGTTAACCGACAGTTCCTTCGTGGCACCGACTGCCACGCCTGTATCAGTGGTTGAAAATGTCACATGCGTCGGTGGAATACTTGAAAGGTGCAGATCCTTGAGAACGCGGTCGGCATTCACGTATTTTGCCTTCCCATTTATGTAGCCAATAATCTGAATATTCTCACCCGGCTCCATCTCCACCACAGGGTCACTTCCGTCCGATTTAACAGACAGAACCTTGTCAGGTGTGTTAAAGAAAAATCTGTTATTAAGCTTAAACAGTCCGGAATAATAGTTACGTGTAGGATAGACCAGTTCACCGGTGCCGCCATTATAATTACTCTGTGAAACCCTGCAAAGGCCTTTATTTTCATAATCCCCGTCAGAGTCTATCGCTGACGCTCCAGTGTAATAGCAGTATCCGTCCTGAATTACCATGGGACCCCATGAGGTACGCCAGATTGCTTTATCAAACCGTGTGTCTCGCGCCTTGTAGTTCTCTTCCCCTGTATCCGAATAAACCTTCCAGTCATGATGATCCTTTATATCTCTTTCCTCGTCGTATTTGGTAGAATATGTAATCTTGTGATCTGAAAGCAGCAAATACTCATGTCTCACACGGCCAAATAGATCTGGAACTGGGTCATCCCAGGTCACGTCAACATGGTAATAGCTTCCACCGATCTTTACCATCGACCAGGCGTGGTTCATGGAATTACTGGCTACATAGTAGGCATCAATGTCAAGCTCATGCATCAGGTCATTAAAGGCCAGCGCATATCCCATGCAGACACATTTTTTCTTAACAAGACAGCCATA
>DCHL01000102.1:3940-20183 GCA_002317595.1 Lachnospiraceae bacterium UBA1753
GAGATAGTCATGAATTGCCAGAACCTTCTCAACCTTCGACATGGAGCTGTTGGTACACGCAAGTGCCTTCTTCACAGCGGCCTTGTACTTCGAGTCCGACATGGTGCCATAGCCGACCTCCATGGTCTTGACATATCCGCTCGCAAGATCGTAAGAGCAGTATCTGTCTGTCACGTTGAATAGATCAGGATTTAAGTTCACGGCCTTATCGGCAATCTCCCCGAACACATCATAGGGGATGTGATAATCTGAGAGTTCTATGCTTGCCTCACCCGCTGCCATTTTCTCATGGAGGTAATCAATTACCTGCGTGGTGTCAAAGCCTTCCTCTTCTGCAGCCACGGCAATCTCATCCTCGGCGGTCTCGAGTTCTCCCTCGGCAGGACCAGTCCAACCCTCCTGGAACAGATGGTCGTCGCTCAGTTTGAAGGTTGCAGTATACCCTTCAGCATCATACGCAGGTTCCGCCCCTGCAACAGCATTCTCACTGACGCATTGCTCCTCATAGTCGATTGTGCAGTCATCAATATTTTCTGCCATAACCGGCGCAGCGCTCACTAGACTTACGCCCATTATTACTGTGGCAAAAAATATCCCCACTCGTCGTTTCATCATTTCACCTGATTCTCCCTGATTCTCTGATATCTTCCCCAATTCTCTGATATCTCACTTAAGTCTTGGCTATCTTCTCTTAAATCTCCTGAGCATCGGAAGCAGTGTCTCAAGTGTTTCTATCGCATAGTCAACCTCTTCCTTCGTCGTATGTACACTGAAGGAAAACCTGATTGTGGAATCGAGCAGTTCCTTCTTAAGTCCGATGGCTTTGAGCGTCGCACTGACCGCCGGCTTATTTGATGAACAGGCTGAGCCGGCTGACACAAACACGTCCTTTTCCTCAAGGGCATGAAGAATGACCTCAGCCCTCACGCCATCTATAGACAATGACACAATATGAGGTGCCACCTGACTCTCATCCTTAGGTCCATTGACCTGTACATTCTCAATCTCAGAAAGTCTGCCGACAAAATATCCGCGAAGCTCGTATAGCTTTGCAGAGTTCTCGGCCATATTTTTTACCATGAGCTTGGCCGCAAGCGCCATGCCGGCCGCTCCCGGAACATTCTCAGTGCCCGAGCGCATTCCCTTCTGCTGTCCACCGCCGAGAATCATTGGTATGATTCTTGCATCCTTATTCACATACAGGACGCCCGTTCCCTTGGGGCCGTGAATCTTGTGTCCGCTGACAGAAATCATGTCAATCTTCATAGCCTTGGGACTTATGGCAAGCTTTCCGAAGCCCTGGATGTCGTCCACATGGAAGAGGCACTGTGGATTAGCCGCCTTTATTATCTCGCCCGCCTCAGCAATTGGCTGAATCGAGCCAATCTCATTGTTCACATGCATGATTGACACGAGAATCGTGTCCTCGCGAATCGCATCCTTAAGCTCGTCGAGGGAGATAATGCCCTCGCTGTCCACCGAAAGATAGGTCACTTCATAGCCCTGGCTTTCCAGGAACTTATAGGGTGCGGACACGGCTGCATGCTCAATGGCAGTGGTGATGATGTGCTTTCCCTGTCTGTGGTGGGCATATGCTGCCCCGAGAATAGCCATGTTGTCAGACTCTGTACCTCCCGATGTGAAAAAAATTTCTCCGGGAGTACATCTGAAAATATCAGCAAAGGTCTGCTTTGCTTCTCTCATATATTTTTCTGCTTCAAAGCCACGCTTATGCATACTGCTGGGATTACCGTAATCCTCCGTCATCAGCTTCATCACAAGCTGTGCGGCCTCCGGCAGCACTGCGGTTGTGGCCGAATTGTCAAGATAAGCTTCCACTTCTTCCCTCCAGCATCAGAACCAGCCACGACAGCACCATCAGTCCTGCCGTCTCTGTTCGTAATATCCTCTTTCCGAGGGTAATCGGTGTAATACCGCACTCCCTCGCGTACTCTATCTCTGCGTCCTCGAATCCACCCTCAGGACCAATGAAGATTGCGATGTCCTCCCCTGGCTTTATTTTTTCCAGGAGTTCTCTTGTGAGCTGCATTCCATCTGCATCTGACTCCGCCAGTTCATAAGGGATGAGCAGATGCACGCATTCCTTCTGTGCCCGCTGCGCCGCCAGCTTAAAACTCATCACTGGCTCAACCTCCGGTATGTATCCTCTCTTTGACTGCTTCGCCGCGGCTTCTGCTATGCTCTGCCATCTCTCGACCTTCTTGGCCGCCTTCTTATCGTCAAGCTTGACCACTGAACGATGACAGGCGACGGGAATCACACTCGCCGCGCCAAGCTCAACTGCCTTCTGCACAATGAGCTCCATCTTATCCTGCTTGGGCAGTCCCTGATAGAGCCTTATCCTTACAGGGAGTTCCGTGTTGGCTTCCTTCACAAAGCACAGGGCACATTCAACGGCTCCGTCGCTGTAGTTCTCAATCCTGCACCTGTACTCAAGGGAACTCTCGCCATCGCTGACGTTGAGTTCTTCCCCTATATTCATTCTCAGGACATTCTTTATGTGATTTACATCCTCGCCCAGGATAACAACCCTGTGGCCTTCTCTGTCAATCTGCGACGGAGACACAAAAAACTGATACATGTGCTTACCATTTCCATGCACACTGCTTGTGCGCATCTATAAACAAATCCCTAATTTTTCAATATAAATTCAAACCGAAGAAATTACTCCGGCATCTTCGCCGAAACCATGCGCCACTCTCCGAGCGCTTTCTTCTCAATGACCGAAAAGCCTGCCTTCTCCATTGCCGCTGCGACGTCGTCTTCTCTGCCCTCGATAATACCTGAAGTTATCATCATTCCGCCCTTCTTTACCGCAGCTGCGGCAGCGGGCATTAGCGGAATCAGGATATCTGCAAGGATATTTGCGACAACTATGTCATAAACTCCATATCCTGCCTCATCCTGAACTGCCTTATCATCGATGATATTTCCGATTGTCAGCTTGAAGTCAGTGTCCTCAAGTTTATTTTTTGCAAAATTATCTTCACAGGCATTCACTGAGCAGGGGTCAAGGTCAGTGGCATAGACCTTCTTCGCCCCAAACTTAAATGCCATCATGGCAAGCACTCCGGAGCCCGTTCCGACATCCAGCACGACATCGCCACTCTTGACGTTATCCTTAAGTTCCTTAATGCACAGCTGTGTTGTCTCATGCTTTCCTGTTCCAAAAGCAGTGCCTGGGTCGATTCTGATAACCATCGAGGGCTCTATTCCATCTCTCTCCTTTGCCTCGGCAATCAGTTCCGCATCAGACTGGCTGCCGGTCTCCCAGGTCGGCGTGAACAAAATATCGTCGATATAGAAGTGTGAGAAAAACTGTTTCCAGTTGTTAATCCAGTCCTTATCCTCTGTGTCTGAGGTTGTGATGGTGCACTCACCTAAATCTGTTCCGAGAAGCGCATAACTTTCCTTGTACTCAGTGAGCAAGGCCTTCACATTCTTAAGTACCTCAACATAGTCCTCGCTCTCCTCGACATAGAAGCTCACGTATGCCGTTCCGTCATCCTCACCCATAGGCAGTACATCCACAAACATCTGCGATGTCTCCTCCTCTGTGAAGGGTGTATTGTCCTCTATCTCAACACTGTATATCTCAAGTTCAGCAAGGATTCCCGTAATCAGGTCCTCCGCCTGAGGTGTTGTCTTGATGGTAAATTTTTTCCACTCCATAATTATCCTCTATATGTGTTGTTCTATGTGTGAAGGATATCCGCTATTCATCATAGATATCCGCTATTCATCATAGATATCTGTCCATTCCTCGGGTTTTAAGCTGCTCGAGGACCTTCTTTATCTCCGCCGTATGACCCTTGTCACAGATGAGGGTTGCATCCTCCGTATCAACTATTACAAGGTCTTCAAGTCCGACGGTGGCAATAAGCTTCTCACCCGCCTGGATGATGCAGTTTGCGGTGTTGACAGAAATCACGTTGCCATCCACGATATTTCCAAGGTCATTTGTCTTCTTGGTGCGCTCAACTGCATTCCATGAGCCCACATCATCCCAGCCGAAGTTACCCGGTACTGTAAAGATGTCATTGGACTTCTCCATGATTCCATAGTCAATTGAGATTGACGGAAACTCCGGAAATACCTTTTCAAGAATCTCTTCCTGCGCACTTGTCCCCACTGAATCCTTAATCACCATGAGCTTCTCATAGGAATCTGGCATCAGAATCTCAAATCGCTTGAGGATTGAGCTCACCTTCCAGATGAACATTCCTGAGTTCCAGAGATAATCATCTGAGCTCACATATTCTCTTGCCAGCTCGATAGATGGCTTCTCGGCAAAATGTGCGACCTCGTATCCTCTTCCAACTGCAACATCAGGATTAAACTTTATATATCCGTATCCCGTCTCTGGATAGTCGGGTGCAATTCCGATCGTGACAAGATTATCTCCATCCTTCGCCAGGATAATGGCATCCTGCACCGTTGACACAAACATCCTGTGATACTTGACAAGGTGGTCTGATGGCAGGATTACCATGAGCGCATCGCCATATTTTTTCGCAATGTGGGCTGCACCAAGTCCGATACACGGTGCTGTATTCCTTCCGACCGGCTCACAAAGGATATTCTGCTCAGGCACGTTGGGAAGCTGCTCCCTTACAAGGGGCAGGTAATCCCTGTTTGTCGAGATATAGATATCCTCCACCTGCACCAGCGGCAGTATCCTCTCCACCGTAAGCTGGATAAGTGTCTTACCATCATCTGTCAGCGACAGAAACTGCTTGGGAAGTGTCTTCCTGCTTCGGGGCCAGAATCTCTCACCTCTTCCACCTGCCATAATAAGCGCGGTTGTCTTCATAATCATTCTCCATCTTCTTTATTATTCCGTCACACCTGCCCCATCTGCCATTTGATTTTAAGGCAATATTTTGGGCGTTTCCTAAAAAAGGGCATAGTACGACCATTTTCATACTCACTATCCTTTCGATTATACAAGGTTTTGGGATTAATTTCACTATTCAATTTTGCAGGCACCAAAAAACCACTGCACTCTTTCAAAAGCACAGTGGTTAATAAGTTTCTTTCAGTCCGTCCAAGCGGACACTCCTAGTCCGCTTCACAGTTCTAACATGGCAACAACAAAACTATTACAGTTCCTCGCCAGTAATGAGCTTGTAGCCCTGGAGATACTTGTCGATGGTCTTGTCGACGATTTCCTGGGGGAGTGTCCAGTCATGACCCTCGTTGCTCTTGAGCCAGTCTCTTGCGAACTGCTTGTCGAAGGAAGGCTGTCCATGTCCAGGCTCGTATGTATCTGCAGGCCAGAATCTTGATGAATCAGGTGTGAGCATCTCATCACCGATTACAATCTCACCATTCTCATCGAGACCAAACTCAAACTTTGTATCTGCGATGATGATTCCCTTTGATGCTGCGTAATCAGCACACTTCTTGTAGAGAGCGATCGTGTAGTCGCGGAGCTTTGAAGCGTACTCCTCACCCTTTCCAGGGAAACGCTTCTCAAGGTACTCTACGCTCTGCTCATATGAGATGTTCTCGTCATGGTCACCAATCTCAGCCTTTGTTGAAGGTGTGTAAATAGGCTCAGGAAGCTTATCAGATTCCTTAAGACCCTCGGGAAGGGTGATTCCACACACAGTGCCGTCCTTCTGGTATGAAGCCCAGCCACTACCTGTAATATATCCTCTTACGATGCACTCAACAGGAAGCATCTCAAGCTTTCTGCACATCATGGAATTGCCGTCAAACTGAGGCTGTCTGAAGAACTCAGGCATATCGTTTACATCAACTGAAAGCATATGGTTAGGAAGAATATCCTTTGTGTAATCAAACCAGAACTTACTCATCTGTGTGAGAACTGTTCCCTTCTTAGTAACTATGTTCTTAAGGATTACATCAAAGCAGCTGATTCTGTCAGTTGCAACCATGATAAGGCTGTCGCCGTTATCGTAGATTTCTCTTACTTTTCCCTCTTTGATAGGTTTCATAATTCTCCTCCTGATTTTGTCAACTCATACAGATAAGGGTATATCACCCGACAAACAGTAAAACATTTTTATTGTAAAACGTAAATAGTAAAACCAAAAATACTTAAATTCATTCCTAATTTTCCTGCTGACTAAATCCAATGCAGGTGTCAAAAAAATATTATTACTCACATCCATCCTCAAAATTTGTGAGTTTTCCCGTTGCGAATGGACTTCCAACATCGCAGCGCCCATGATGGTAGGTCTTCTTAGCCTCGCCCTCAGTGACTTCCTCCGAGGTCTCAATCTTCATCCTGGAAGAACCACCCTCAGCCAGCTTGTCAAGCATGGCAATTACATCATCTATCTCGCTCATACATCCTGCCCTTCTTAAACCACTTTCCACAATATCAGCTGGCAATTTTCACGAACACACTAACTACCTACGCAAGCTCACCGAACTCAGCCGCATTCTTCGTTGCCTCATACTCCTCAGGCGTTCCGAAATTGATGTGGTATTCGCATGTGAATACCCTGATATCTCCGCCCTCAGCACAGATGCTGTTATACACACCAGAGAGGAAGTACTCCTGATATTCACAGGCTGTCAGGTATTTATCTGCTGCCGCCCTGAAGCTGTCAGCACTGCGGAAAAAATATGCGCCGCAGATTGCGTCATTGCTCACAACAACCTTCTCGGCAGTTCCCGTAACCCTGCCGGTCTCAGGGTCAATCTTTACAAAGCTGTACTGCGGAGTGTTCGCAAAAAATGTAAGCAGTCCGCCATCATAAGGGAGCTCACCACTTGTGCTGTCAGGCTCCTGCGCAGAAATCGAATCATAAAACGACGTGCACTTGAACATATGGTCACAGTCGTTAAAGAGCACAGGGAGATTGTCAGAGATATGCTTAACGCCCTCCAGACAGGTCATCGTAGCCCCGGGAAGGACCTCAGGAACAGCCACAATAACAGCCTCAGGGTAATATTCCTTAATCATCTTATCGATGCCGTTTTCATCTATGTGCTTCTGGAGCACAACAAAGGTGATGTCCTCTACCTCGATATATTTTCTCACAGACTCCGTTGCCCAGAAGAGAAAGGGTCTGTCCTGAATCATCATCATTGGCTTTGGAATCATATATCCGTTTTTATAAAATCTTGAGCCTGCTCCTGCCATTGGCATTACAAGATGTATCTTCACTTTTCTTCCTCCAATCATTCTTTTTCTGCCAGATATACAGAATAAAGCCGTTCTACCGAATCTGGCATCGAAATAAACTCATAGTCCGGAAATTCCTCAAGAAACCTGCCTGCCGACGCAGTATATTCCTTGTTAAGACCGTCCTTTTCCACAGTGATCGTCTGCATGGGAATGTCATATTTCTCTGCTGAAGAATTCACCATATCACAGATTTCAAGCAGGCTTGTCCTGCGACCAGAGACCACGTTATAGGAATGGTACTTAAGATTCTCCTTACCAATCAGCAGCATCAGCATCCTGCAGAAATCATCGATATAGAGGTAATCAAAATACACATTCTGCCTCACCTCAAAGGGTCTGCCCTCGATTGAGCGATGACACATCTCCGTGATAAATCTGCCCGGATACTCATATTTTCCAAAGAGACCGAATATTCTCACGTTAAAAATATTACTGCTCTCATTTATGAGCTGTCCGATTGTGTACTTCATAAGACCGTAAGGGTCAGTGGGAACAGACTGGACTCCTCCCCTTCCCTCGGGATTTCCCGTTCCTTCAGGTCCTTCATCCCCCTCGGGCTCTCCCTTCACAGGCTTCTCAAGCCAGGCCTCCTGGGCACTCACGATGTCATAGCGCTTGTCAAACTCAGCGCCCGAACCCGAGTAGAACATCCTGCCATACAAATCCCTGTGATTGTAAAAGTTCATGAAGCTTAAGAGATTATACTCAAGCATCTTTGAGCCATCCTTGCTCTTATCCACAGCGTCTGTATATACTGCAAAATGAAGCACAATGTCAAAATGAGCACTCTCAAGATATGCGCGCACACTGTCCTCATCAAGGACATTCAGCTCCTTTGATGAGGGAGCACTGACCTCATATTCCCCGCTGCAATATTCACTTATATATTCCTGGAGGTTCCTTCCGACAAAACCGGAACCGCCTGTAAGCAATATTTTTTTCATCACAAATCAGCTATGTCTCGTAAACAACTATTTCATCTAAATGACACGACTACCACTTCTTAAGATAGGTCTTCCTCTCGATGGGGTCCTGCTGCGCAATGACAGGGTCCTCATAATATGAATCAGACTTCATATGCTGGGTTGAGACCTCCTCAAAAATCGCACCTGTCTCAGAAGAGAATGCGTGCATCACGCCGCGAAGTACTGTCTGCATGTCTCCGGGGCGAAGCACCTTCTCCGGTTCACCGGCAATCTGCACCTTGAGGTTTCCGTAGAGCACCTGGAAAGTCTCTTCCTTAACCTTGTGGGCATGGAAGGGGTGTGACTGGCCAGGGAGTACAATGATATATTTTTTACAGTATTCACGATTGATGATGTTGATGATTATTGCACCTGTCTGCCTGAAGTGCTTCATGCCATAGTGGTGGCTGATCTCCACCTCAAAGTCGGTTCCGAGGGCAATTCCTGCCTCATAGAGCATACCCTTCGCATCATGAACCGCACTTCTCACGATACCGACTCCAGTCACCTTAGGCTGCTCTGTAATCATGGCGTTCTCTTCATAATCCACTGACGCAACCATTCCATCCTTGAACTGTCCGCTGGTGAGCTGCTTGTCCTGAAGCGGCATTGCGAAAAATACGTCCTCTGATGTGATCACATCGCCCGCCTTGATGGGATGCTTAGCCCACACGCCGCGCTCGAGGGAATGCAGCGAATCAAGCTCCGCCTGACTGATATATTTTGCCCCCGGCTTTTTCAGAGTACACATGGTCTTGGCAAGAAGTGCAGACTCAACCCACTTAGAAGCCTGCTCGGGATTCATGGAGTAGGCATTGAGCTTGATTGTCTCAGTAGGAAGTCCCACGTGTCTCTCAAGAATTTTTGCTCCCTTGGCGATTGCCATCATGGGAACGACATTGTCATTCGGGTCCTCATGTCCTGAGTAGCCAATCGGAATGTCTCTGTATCTCCTGTTCATCTTGTCAATGAAATCAAGCTGAAGTCTCTCGATAGGTGCCGGATATTCAGCCACGCAGTGCAGGAATGCAAAGTTGCAGTTTCTGTGGGTGAAAAAATTATAGAGCTTATCTATGTCAGAAATGGTCTTTCCTCCAGTAGACAAAATGACCGGCTTATTTGCCTTTGCAATCTTCTCAAGCAGTGGCCAGTCAAGGGCCGAACAGCTCGCAACCTTGATGATATCAAGTCCCTGGTCACAGCACCATTCAACACCAGTCTCATCAAAGGGTGTACTCATGGTGAGCATTCCCTCAGCGCGGATTGCGTCCACAAGTTCAGAGAACTGCTCGTAGGTGAGCATGGTACTCTCAAACCTTGGAATATGAGGCAGGTCAGTGCGACCCTTGTAATCAGGATGGATAAAGCTTGGAATATCCCTGTACTGAAGCTTGACTGCAGCCTTGACATTATGCTCTCTTGCAATCTTGCCCATCGCCCTTATGATATCCTTGCCATGCTCCACAGAGCCCTGATGGCTGTTTGCCATCTCGAATATGAATAAGTCATTAAAAATATCTGTTTTCATACCGTCACCACTTTTCTAATAAACTGATTATTCTGTCAAAAAATATTAGAGCAGACTCTTAATCTCCGTAAGCGAGTTAATCCTGTGCTGCTCCTTTACTCCCTCTCTGTACTCCGCATTTTCATACACGCTGCCAGCTCTCATCACACGGACGCTTGTCACAGGAAGGGACTTTGAAATGTAGAAATCCTTATTAGGATTATCCCCCACATACATAAGTTCCGACGGCTCCACCGCCAGGTCATCAGCAAGCTTCAGAAAGCCCTGCGGTGCCGGCTTCCAGAAATCACGCCCAAGCTCGTCCGTGAGCAGGATTGCATCAAATATCTTATCTGCCCCAAGAGCCCTGACCTTGTTCTGCTGCGAAACCAAAAAGCCATCCGACAGGATTCCGGTCTTCACGCCTCGTGCCTTTAACATCTCAACCGCCGGAATGGCATCTGCGTAGTATTCATACAGTTCAGTATATATATCGTGCTCTCTGTAGATTTTCACAAGGGACATAATGTCATCCCTGTCATATTTTACGCCGAGTTCATCAAACAGCCTGTTAAATACATTTCGGCTGTCCTCCTCAAAGAGCTCATTCAGTTTCCTCTCAATACTGGCAGCAGAAAAATCCTCTGCATCTATCGACATAAACTCTGACAGTCCGGCCAGGTCACCGGAAAGACTTCTGGCAACTGCTCTGTAGCCACTGCGCACAAAAGAACGCTCCGGCGCCAGTGTATCATCAAGGTCAAAAATAACTGCTTTAATCAAAATCCATCTCCAATTATCGAGGTGCTTCTTACACTAATTGATTAACTAATCTATTAACAGCATACATCAAGGCACATCTTACTTAATTGGCCTGCCCTCCTCGTCAAGCATAATGCTCGCATCGAACCTGAGGAAGGTGATGTTGTCTCTCCAGTCATCCCTGAAAGAGAGCTTCTCACCCATCAGAAGCCTGTACAGGTTCTCGCAGGAATCAGCACCCGCTGCAATGGACATGGGTGCACCGCCGCCAAACCTGGGATTAATCTCAATATATTCCACTCCGCGCTTTGTCTTTCTGCACTGAACCGTGATATGACCGATTGCACCAAGGCATTCCATGAGAAGACGTACATCACTCTCAATCTCATCGTCCCTGACAATTCTTCCCTTGGCAATCTCACCGGACCTCGTTGCGATTCGAATTCTGGGAACCAGTGAAATGAGATTGCCATCAAAATCCAGGAAGCAGTCTATTGTATACTCGGTACCCTCCATATATGCCTGAACCATGGGCATATCAATAAGGTCGAGATATGTTCTAAGTTCTTCCTCAGTCTCCACCTTATAGGCATTAATGGACGATGATCCATCAAGTGGCTTTATGAAAAGAGGAAACTGGTAATCTCCATTTGCAAGTTCCTTCTCGATGTAGAGGTGAGGAACGAGGAAATCATTCTCCTCAAAAAATCTCTGTGTATTGATCTTATTCCTACAGATTCTGATTACAGGCAGGTCTGACACAAGAAGCTTTGCTCCCGTTGCCTCCTCGATTTCCTTCTTATGCTCAGCAAGCAGCAGAAGCTCTGTATCGATGGTCGGTACGATAAGTGAGATTGCATATTTTTTGCAGGCGGAAATTATCGCATCCACATATTTCTGCTCCGCACTGATTCTGGGGACAATCACGTAAGCATCTGCAAAGTAGAGTGCTGGTGCGAGGTCAGAGCAGTCGGACGCCACAACCTTGCCCTCTATTCCAAGCCTGTCCCGTGCTGCCTTAAAGCAGTTTGTAAGTTCAACTCTTCTTCCAGCGCTGAGTATCAGCACATTAATTTCAGACATATTCAAGTACTCCTAAAAAATATTTTTTCAACGAATTCTCAAAATCTATTTCTTAATATCTATTTCTGCAATTCCTTATTCCTGTTCCTGCGCTTCCTTATTCCCGTCCTGCAATTCCTTTGCGAGGGACGAAAAATACTCTGGGTTGGTCTCGGGACTTCCATGGAAGAAATCCATTGTTGCCTGTCCTTCAGCCGAGATTCCCTCGCGCTTAAACACCTTGCCCACAGTTGCAAACAGTATCTTCAGATCGCCAAGAAACGTCACATGCTCTGCATACCTTACATCGTATTCAAACTTCTCCTCCCAGGAGATGGCATTTCTTCCATTGACCTGCGCAAGGCCTGTGAGTCCGGGACGTACATCATGGCGGTGGCTCTGCCTCTCATTGTAAAGTGGCAGGTACTGCACCAGCAGTGGTCTCGGTCCCACCAATGACATATCACCCTTCAGAATGTTGAAGAGTTCAGGAAGCTCATCAATACTGGTTGAGCGAAGCTTCTTCCCAAAGGAAGTCAGCCTAATCTCATCCGGCAGAAGATTCCCCTGCTCATCCCTCTCGTCGGTCATAGAGCGGAACTTATACATTCCGAATATCTCTCCGTTCCTGCCAGGGCGTTTCTGCCTGAAGAAGACAGGTGCTCCCAGATTTTTTCTCACAAGAATTGCCGTAATTATATAAATTGGCGAGAGACAGATGATGGCCAGGAGCGCAATCAGGAAGTCAAACACACGCTTAAATACTTTTGCATACATATACAAATCCTACTCGATTCAAAAACCAATTTTGTCAGTTACAGGTTAACGAGCTTCTCAAGTGCCTTTTTGTAAATATCCCGGCACAGGATCAGATCTGCCATCGGAAGGTGCTCATCCGGCATATGCTCCGTGCACTCGCGGCCCGGAAGCATGGGACCAAATGCAACGATTCCATCCATTGCCCTCGCGTAGGTTCCGCCTCCAATTACGATGGGGTCTGACATATCGCCTGTCATCTCCTGGTAGGCTCCAAGCATGGTCTGAATCACCCTGCCGTTCTTATCCATGTAGACAGAGCGCTCGGAGTTCTTAAGTTCAACACTGATACCATACTCCTTCGCTGCCTTCTCAATCACTTCCGTAACCTGGTCGATTGAATAGGTCACAGGGTTCCTGATATCAATTATTATCTTAACCGCGTCCTCCGTAGTCCTTATCGTTCCGACATTCAGGGTAAGCTCACCGCTCTGCTCGTCAACGAAGTGGCATCCCATTCTTTCACCATGGATATCAGTTCCAACATGCTCCTTGAAAAAATCTGTGAGCTTCGTTCTGACACCCTTATCATACAGTTTCTCCATGAGAAGTGATATTGCATTCACACCAGTCTCTGGCATGCTCGCATGTCCGCTCTTACCCTCTGCAGTGACTTCCTCGCCATCAGCCAGGACAGCCTTACACTTTGATGGAATTACGTTGGCAGCTGTGCCACCCTCGATGGATACGATTGCCTCATCAAGAGGAGCGGTCAGCTCGTAGTGAATAATCCACTTCTCACCATAAATTGCAGGGAAATTGGCATCAGGAGTAAAGCCAAACACAGGAAGCTGCTGTGTCTCAACATAGTAGTTAATGTCAACCCAATCACCAGCCTCCTCACACTGACCGAGTATCAGCCTGATTCGTCTACCTAACTTCATGCCGGAATCCTGAATCTCCTTCATGGCATAGATTGCAGCAATTACAGGGCCCTTGTCGTCAATTACTCCGCGCCCATAAATCTCATCTCCCACAATCTCACCCGCAGGATTATGAGTCCAGCCCTCGCCTATAGGCACTACATCGAGGTGTCCTAAGATTCCTACAATCTCATCTCCCTCACCAATCTCTGCCCAGGCAATTTTTCCATCAAGATTCACCGTGCGGATTCCAAGCTCCTCACAGAGGTCGAGTACATACTCAAGCGTCCTGGCCGGTCCCACGCCGTAGGGACACTCATCCGTCACCTCATCATATGCCACTCCGACAATTGAGAGTGCACCCATTATGCTGTCAATCAGTTTCTGATCCTTAATATCCAATTTCCCCACCTTTTCGTGCTAAATTCACTTTATCCTGTAAAGCGGACATTCGCAATCCGCTTCGCTTCGCAGCTCTAACGTTTCAATGACTTCAGGTATTCCTTCTGCTCATCAGTAATCCTATAGCTCTCGCGCGCTTTTTGAATAGTCTTGTTATGTGTCCACACTGACAGCCTGCCCTCTTCAATATAGGGGATTGTCGCATCCCACTGCTTTGCGAGAGCCGTGGCAAAATGCCAGGCAATCATCATGTTCACATAGTACTCTTCGCTGACGATTGATGCTGGAATCTCCAGGCATTCCGGTCTGAAGTCCTCGTCAAGGAAATAGGTCATCATCATATCAACGCCAAACCTGCAGGTGTATACCTCTGACGACCTGGCCCATTTCATAGCCTCCTCGAATACCCTGTCCTTTTTTTTTGCAAAAATCTTAGGTCTAAGGGTATCGCAGACAGCCCAGTTATCCACATAAGGCAGAAATCTCTCCACCTGTTCGAGACATCTCTCAAAGGGCTTCATCCTACTCAAAAGAATGGAATGAAGGATGTTCTCGTCGTAATACTCATGTGGAAGCTCTGCCAGAAATTCCTCAAAGCAATCCATTTTCTCAGCTTTCATCGCCAGCTTCCTAAGGTCTGGAACTCTGGTTCCAAGGCAGGTCTTCGGGTCGATTGTCGGTGAAAGCTTTGCCTGAAAAGCGGCATTCTTCTCGTCCTTAAGCTTCATTATTTCCTGTGTGATTTCGTTCATATTATCCCCTCTTTCTCGTGCTCACAAACCCCTCATCTGTCTGCACGCATTAATTATTGCGGTCCTTTAATATCATCTTCCTAAGTCCCTCAACCGCAACCTTGATTGCAAGCTCTGTGTCGTGTGCCTGCTCGTTGGGAAGGCCCTTCTTAGCCCGCTCCTGGTTAGCTACTACCAAAAAGCATGAACCCACTCTCACGCGAAGGAAGCTTCCTGCGATGAACAGCGCCGCTGACTCCATCTCAGAAGCAAGGCATCCCATGCGAAGCCAGGCGTTCCACTTGTTCTCAAGCTCATAGCTCACAGGCATCACCTCAGGCTCATGCTGCCCAAAGAAGCTGTCCTTGCACTGGACAACGCCTACGTGATTCCTGATCTTCATCTCGTCAGCCGCACTCATGAGAGCATTAACAACATTGATGTCAGGAACTGCCGGATACTCAATCGGTGCAAACTCACGGCTTGTGCCTTCCATTCTCACAGCACCTGTCGCGATGACAACATCTCCGCCAAGCACTTCCTCCTGCATGCCTCCGCAGGTTCCAATTCTGATAAAAGTATGCGCGCCGCACTTTGCGAGCTCATCAATTGCGATGGCCGCAGAGGGCCCGCCGATTCCTGTGGATGTGACACTGACCTTCTCCCCCTCAAGATATCCCGTATATGTCACATACTCCCTTACATCAGCAACAAGCCTGGCATCGTCAAAAAACTCCGCAATCTTTGCGCAACGCTTTGGATCGCCCGGCATAATGATATACTTTCCTATATCGTCAGGCCCCACGCCTGTATGATACTGTTTTCCTGAACCCTCTGTGTAATCAACCATAGTGCCATACCTTCCTTTCTTCGTTGCAGATTGCAGAGATATAACTGTGAATCAAACATTCACAATTTGCCTTGCAGTCTGCATTCATTTTACCATTTTTTGACTTTGTCCTCAACGAATTCCTTCGCCGCCATTGTTACTTTGCCGCCTGTATCACCCGCGTTTCATAATCCGATTTGAAATTCTTTGAGATTCCGTCCGTCACATACACGGTTCTGGCATCATCCATAAGAATCATGTCGAACACATCACGGTGTTCTCTCCATAACCTGATGCCTTCATCAGTTCCCATTACATACACCGCCGTTGAAAGCGCATCGGCAAGCGTCCCATCCTTTGACACAATCGTCACAGAAATCAGGCCGCCGTCCGCGCTCCTTCCTGTCTTCGGGTCCATTATATGGTGGTAAAAATTACCAGTGACCTTATCCATGAAATTCCGCTCGTATCCGCCCGAGGTAATTATTGCCGTATCCTCAGCCTCAAGCACGCCCAGCATACAGTTACTGTCATCAGGATTATTCGGGTCCTTAATCGCACACCTGTAGGAACTTCCATCTGCCTTCGCACCATAGAACTGCACGTTGCCGCCGAGGGACACTGCCCCAGCCACAAGGTCATACTTTGAAAAAATATCCATAATGCGGCTTGAGGTATATCCTTTTGCGATACCGCCAAGGTCAATCTCCTGGCCCTCACCAAGCTGTACTCTTCCCCCTGATTCACCATCATCTTCCGTGTGAATCCTTCTATAGTCCACGTTTTCAAGCGTACTTGCGATATCCTCATCAGACGGCACGTGACACTCACCACCAGCAAAACCCCAGAGCTTCATCAGCGGATATATAGTGATATCCATGGCCCCATCTGTCATATCCCCTATTTCAACAGCCCGCTTAACCAGTGTGTATCCCTCTTCCGACATCCGTCCCTCTCCATTTCTGTTAAGGAGGCTAATCTCACTATCGGGATTCCCAGTTGACAGCAGGTCATCGATGCGTCTGATTTCTTCAATCGCCTCATCCACTGCCGTCTGGGCATTCCCCCCATATCCGGTGACGGACATATATGTATCCATGGCAAATACTTCACGGGTGTA
>DCHL01000027.1:0-9054 GCA_002317595.1 Lachnospiraceae bacterium UBA1753
AGCGATAGACGGGGCTCGAACCCGCGGTCTCGACCTTGGCAAGGTCGCGCGTTACCAACTACGCCACTATCGCATTACTGTTAACTGACGTCAACAAAAGATATATTACAGTAGGATTCGACGTTTGTCAACAGTATTCTTAATTTCCTATTTTAGTATTCTTAATTTCCTATTTCAGTATTTCTTAATTTCCTATTTCAGTATTCTTAATTTTCTATTTCAGTATTCTCAATTAGTATTCTTAATTTCCTATTTCAGTATCGATATCATTATCGGCTGAATGTCATTGGCGATATCTTGAACTTGCAGATTGCGAATGCGCCATCGCTTGTCTGAATGATCGCAGCTGCCTTGCCGGCATTATCATTTTTAAGATAAGCTACAATCTCAAAGTCCGTCTCACTGATGGTTTCATTGTTTACGGAAACCTTGATTTCACTCTTATCTAAGGTGACAGGCTTTCCTGAATATGTGTGGACAGCCTTTGAGTCGACCATAGAAGCCTTAACTACCGCCTTCTTCGGAACTTTCAGTGTCAGAGGCGAGAAGCTATAGCTGCTCTCTGGTTTGCAGGATACCTCAACACTACCAGGCACGGAAGTCTTATCCGTCACATAATTCTTTGAAGGAACCACCTTGCCGGTAAGCGTGTCATAAACCTTTACTGTACCCTTGTAATTCACTGTGCAGACAACATTCGAGGATTTATCGATATAGAATTCCTTTGATACCGCACCGGAGAAATTGCCCTTTCCCTTAATACATACAGTGGGAGCAATATTTTTTCCACGTGAATTGACAGCACCGGGAGCGCCCACTGCCTTATTATTCTTATAGGTTACAGTGTAATCAACGCCGCAGACAAGCTCGTACTCGCCGAAGGTCACTGTCACGGCGGGTTTTACTTTTGCATTTCTGAAAACAGCCTCAGCAACTCTAATATCCGGGTTAATCTCAGCAAGATTTGCCTTTACTGGAGTGACAGAAATATCTTTTGAAATTGTGAATGTTACATTGCGAGTTCCAGTGAAGTTGCCCTTTCCCTTGATGATCACAGTCGGCGCAATGCTCTTTCCCTTTGAATTAACTGAAGCGGGATTGCCTTCCTTCTTATTGTTCTTGTAGCTTACCGTATAGTCAGTTCCTAAAGTCAGCTTATTCTTGCCAAGATATATCTCCACGCTGGGTTTTACCAGCTTCCCTGTATATGCCTGGTCAGGAATCGGCTTAATCCACAGCGAAGAGAGATCCTTCTTTACAGTTATATTACACTCAGCACTCTTTCCTCCTACCGTGGCAGAAATTGTTGCAGTTCCTTCCGAGAGCGCAGTAACTGTACCTGTTGAATTCACGGATGCGACAGTATCATCTGAACTCGCCCATGTCACAGCAGCATCTTTCACATAGCTTGGCGAAATTGCGGCAACAAGCTTAAGAACATCTCCGATATACAGATTAGAAGAAGTCTGATTCAGTGTAACCTTAGTTACTGCGGAAACAGGAATGTCCGTTACCTGAACCGGATAATATGCGGCCTGCTTTTCCGTATCATTACTGTTGTCATGAATGTAGAGCAGTACATAGGCATAATCACCCTCAGCCGAAGGATTGGCAGCTGTTACATTTTTCGCAGTTACCACGCCTGTCGAAGAGTCAACCTCGATAAAATCATATTCATTATTTTTATCAATGTAATATGATGAGCCATATAGATTTTTCTTATAGTAACCCTCATACCAGCGAAGCTCAAAACGCGTATTATTCTCAGGAACTGGTGCTAATGTCAGTCTGTCCGCTCCATCCGGGATGTATGTATCACCCAACTTAATGACTGCTGAAGAAGGTTTATACGGACCTCCATCAAGCATGGCGTTCACGTCACCGATGGACACTGTATTAGGGTTATATACCTGAACCTGCCATGTACCAAACGTCTTAGCAGGATATGAGTCATGCGATGCCTTAATTGTCGTGTAACCTGTACCTGCAATAGTCAATTTAATGCTACCCGGATAAGTCCCGCCAGAAGCAGTATAGGCCAGATCTGTCGCTGCAGACTCCCCAACTTTACTGATGGAAGCCACAGAAGTGCTTGAGGAAGACCAGGTATGCGAATCCCACTTATTGACATTTACAGTATTATTGGTAATTGGCAAAGTAACCGTGCTGTCTGCCCCTACCTTCGTGATATCGATGTAAATCTTTTTAGTCGAGTCATTTGAGGCAATGCCGTCAAGAATAAGACTATGTTCTTCAAGAGCAACGACTGAGCCCGTGAATACTGTTCTCTTAAGTACTACTAAGCTCGAGTTGTAACAGTCATTCTCCGCAATTCGATAATACAGAATGTAATTCGAATCTGCTATGAGGGCATTGTTGTTTGAATCCGTGGAAAAAATTATTTTTTCACCAACTGCTTCTGTTCCGGACACTGCCTTGTTCCAAAGTGCCGTATCAAGCGCTGTACTGTCTGGCAAAAGAAGATACTCCTGATTCTCCAAATCCTCAGAGTCAACTGTAGCAACGATTGAATTACTTGAAGAATCGTAAGCAACAGAAACGAAGGATGGTGTTTTCGCATTCGCTTTTTCAACAGTCTTCTCCGCTGAAACCACCTCGCCCAGTAGTCCCGCACTCGTAGCTTCAAGGCGGATTGTCTTTCCAATCAGGCCCTTTCCAATCGTAAGATAGCCGTTAGTTTCCACCTTGCCGAAATTATTGACCTCTGTAACAGGGTAGAATTCGCCATCCTTTTTGTATTTCCAGGTCAGCGTAAGACAGCCTGCACTATTGAGCGCCTTCAAATTATCGCTAAGGGAATAACTTACGGTATTTCCATAGCAGCCATAATTTGTCAGATAGAGACTGCCTGACAAAATATCCGGCTCGAATAAGACATTTGCATTTACCAGCTCATCAATTCCAAGCGGTGCCTGAAGCAATGCAATCCAAGCCTCTTTAGTGCCCTTGTAATGGACAGTTGCAAGAGAACTGCAACCGCTGAACACTTTATTGCCAAGGGATTTCAGTGTGCCGGGAATCGTAATCTCACTTAGGTTATCGCAGTTCAAAAATGCTTCATCCGAAATAGCTGTCGTCCCGGCCTCGATAACCACGGTTTTCAGGTTGTGACATGCACTAAATGCCTGCTCCTGAATTGTTGAGATATTCCCAGGAATAGTGACAGACTTAAGATTACTGCACCAAAAACAATCTGACGGAATAGTCTCAACGCCTTCAGGTATCTCTATTTCTTTTAATCCGGTAGAGTAAAATGCCGCTACCCCGATTTCCTGCAAGGAATTGGGAAGGGATATCGATTTTAAATGACTATGAAAGAATGCTCTTTCTCCAATGGATGTAAGTCCCTCCCTAAATTCTGCGTGACTTGATGAATTCAGTCCGTAATAGAATGCATAATCATCAACCGTTTTCAACGTAGTCGGAAAAGTAATATTATCAATGCCCGTACAATAGCCAAATGCGTAAGGCGAAATCGTCTCAACTCCGTTCGGAACGACGTAATCTCCGGTCTTCATTTCAGCGCACTGAATAATTGTCTTCTTGTCCTTGGTAAAAAGAACATTGTCAACTGCAGTATAGTAATTATTTTTTGAATCAACTGTAATTGACTCAAGCGAACGAAAACTGTCCGTTCCCCTAGTCGCAAATGCTCCCTCTCCAATACTTGTAACACTGGCAGGAATATGAAGATTTTGTAATGTTGTATCACAAAATGCCAGTTCAGAAATGGTGGTAAGTGTTGAAGGAAGTTCCAGTTCACTCAGTGACGAACACTCAACAAATGCGGACTTTCCGACAGATACGAGGCCTTCGGGAAGGTTGATGGTCTCAAGCGAATTACAGAAGGAAAATGAATAATCGCCGATTTCTGTAACAGTATCAGGTAGCGAGACGGTCTTAAGCTTAGTATGTCTGTCAAAAAATGAATTATCAATTTTATCAATAGACGCACCTGACTCTCCGTAGGACGGATCATTTTCAATTACAACCGAAACAATGTAATCCTTGTAATCAGGCCATGGTACAGAGCCATTAACCGAACTGAAGCACAGCTGCGAATTCGGATAACATGGATTAATCGTGAGAATAAAACCGGATAGATCCGAAGTTTTCTTCAGATTCCACCTCACATGGTTATTTGAAAACATACCACTCAAGGCTCCATGATTCAAATCGATATCTTCACCTGATAATCCCTCGTTACCATCCGATACTTCATTTTCACTCACAGTGTCATCTGTCGCTTCTATTATTGAATCAGCACTATTAGCAAGTACGGCGACAGACTGCATGGATGTAAGCATTGCGCAAACCAGTATGATGCTTAATATTTTTCTCCTCACGATAACCCCTCCTGTATGATGTCAACTCGTTTTCTTCAAAAACTCCTTGAGTCCGTGTCATATGGATACATACAGTTATGGTATCACATTGTTATCGTGGGGACAATTACGTTCTCTCGAACTGGCCGCGTGCCTATGCTATCTCGACCTAGCCGTGTGCCGTATGCTATCTCGACCTGACCTCCTGCCTCATGAAGGAGACGTATGAGGTTCCAAAGCACAGGGCAACAAATGCGAGCATTGCGGTCAGGTGCGGCCAGACCAGTAGGAGACTCTGACCGAGTGACAGGTTACCGGAGATAGCGCCGACAAGCTGTGTCATGGAAACAGCGTTAATTGTTCGAGCAGCCGGATTCATAAGGATACCTGCTGCTTCCCCGAACAGGTAATAGGGAGACAGACGGTTAATGCCAGTCTTCAGCGTAATGTTGCCAAGCTGGTTCATAGCAGACTGTAGGTCATTTCCCGAAACAGGATATAGTGCATCAGCAAGAATACCTGCAACAAGCGAAATGAATATCGCGCACAGCAGCCAGAGAGCTATACAGGAAAGCGCCGATGTCGCAGCGTGTCTGCACACAGTCGAGCACAGGATTGCAGTTGCAAGCCAGAACCCGATATAGACAGTGCAAAGCAGCAAATAGCACAGCAGCCTTGCAACTTCCTCGCTGCTAGGGACAAGTCCTGTCTTCAGCAGACCGACTGCTCCAATAAGTAATCCCGAAGAGAAAACAAAAATCGAAATCATGAAGAGTCCTGCCAGGAACTTGCTGATAATAATGTTATCCCTGTATATAGGCTGTGAGATCAGTCGGTTGAGTGTCCCCTCACTTCTCTCACTGTTTATTGCATCAAATCCCATGAAGATTCCAATGAACGGTCCCATCAGTGCCATGAGCGCAGTGTAGGAGGGAATTGAATTGGCACCTGCTGTAAACAGTTTCAGGAATAAAAAATCATTGTTTATGGTCTGGCTGTCAAGTGCTTCTGCAATACCCGCAGTTGCAGCATAGAAGCCAGAAATCGTAATAAGGGAAATCAGAATAAGAAACAGCCCCATGCGCCTGCTCCTTATGAAATCAGCGGTTTCCTTTTCAAATAACACCTTTAGTGTACCAGAACGCATTTATACCGCCTCCTTTTCAAAATAGGTCCTGTATATCTCATCCAGATCACTGCTCGCCTGCCTCATATGCATGATGGTATATCCCTTCTCTGTGAGCTCCCTGGACAGTTTCATTCGCAGGTCATATTCCGTGCGGAGAACATACATATCAGAGCTATGCTCAATACTATTAATCCCATCCATCTCCTTGAATATCTTCTGCAGACCGATATTGTCGGGGTACACACTGAGTTCTGTGGTGCTCTTTCCCTCAGAATTAATCTGCCGTCCGAGTTCTTCGAGGCTTCCACAGGCCACCATCCTTCCGTGGACAAAAATGCCCATTCTGTCGCATACCTTCTGTACCTGGTACAGCTGGTGTGAGGATAAGAGAATCGTCCTTCCATCACTCTCCGCCAGGTCGCGGATGAGCAGCATCAGCTCGCGCACGCCCTCAGGGTCAATTCCCAGTGTCGGCTCATCCATGATGATTATCTGCGGATCCTTCATCAGGACATCTGCTATTCCAAGTCGCTGTCTCATGCCTCGGGAATATGTGCTCGTCTTCTTATCGGCGGCATCCACCATATTGACCCTTTGAAGGAGCTCATCAATACGCTGCTCAAGTTCCTCACCGCTAAGTCCATTTATTTTTCCCATAAAACGGAGATTCTCGCGTCCTGTCATCGACCCATAGAATCCAACATTATCAGGCAGGTATCCGACCGCGCTCTTCACCCTGATTGATTCCCTGACGCAGTCAATACCGTTGATTGTGGCCCTTCCTTCTGTTGGCTCGGTCAGCCCAAGAAGCATCAGCGTGGTTGTCGTCTTGCCTGCACCGTTCGGTCCCAGAAGCCCGAACACCTCACCCTTGTGGATTCTAAGATCCAGATGATCGACGGCAGTGAAATCTCCATATTTTTTCGTCAAACCGTCAATGACGATTGCCTCTGTCTTTTCAGTCTCTGTATTCATGACGCACCTGCCTTTCCGCACTGCCTGTTATCTCCTGCCATATTTTTTTATGATGCCATAGAGGCAGGCGATGACTGCGAGGATAATAGCTATGGCAAAAATTCCCCAGCCGGTCTTTGTCTTGACGGTAACTCTCAGCTCCACTGTGTCGGACTTGTTGTCGCAGGATGCAGTGATGTCGGTCACGTAGTCGCCTGTGATTGAATTGCTGCCTGGTGTGATGTGTGCCTTAATCTCCTGGCTTGCCCCGGCTGCCAGTTTATCAATCTTGTTCTGGTCGAAGTCAACCTTCCACTCATCATTTGCCTGTGAAGTCAGCTGGATATTGGTGAGGTCGATGTTTCCGTTATTTTTGACCAGCAGAGTCACATCCGAAGATTTCTCAGCGTATGCGTCAAGCGCAAGGTTTCCATCCTTTGTGGTGACTTCAATATCGTACTTTCCAAGAATCTTGACATTCAGGTCAGTTGAAAGGGTTTCCTTTGCTGATGTTGCGGTACATGAAATGGGATACTCGCCTGCTGCAACTCCTTCGGGGGGCGTAACCGTAATCTTGACTCCCGCGCTTGCTCCCGCATCAACGTCCAGTGAAGAAACCTGTGTGTCATTGTTTGTGAAGGTCACTGTCCACCCTGCAGGTGCATTTGTCGAAAAATTATAGTTCTGACTGGTCAAAGAATTGTTAATTACTGTTGTTGAATACGAGAACACTGTTCCAGTAGTTCCCTCCTGATCGGGGTATTCAACTGTGAAGTTGCTCTCGCCAGCCTGCTGCTCGCTTATATTGACTGTGAGCTTGAGGGTGTCCTGAGCACCTGACTCCGTGGTTGCCTTGAGCAGTATGTCATAACTTCCGTTTTTTACTGTATCATCAGTGCTGAGCGAGAAGGTTACTGCACCTTTATCAGCATCGCTCAAGGCATGAACCTTACTGACCTCATAGGTTCCGCTCTTAAAATAACCAGTGAACCCCGACGGCATAGCACCAGTCTCGAGGGTCACATCCTCGCCTGCCTCACCGACGCCATAAAAGCTCAGGTCAAAGTCTGCGGATTCGCCAGCTGTCAAACTGATTCCCGGGGTCGATGTGTACATCTCAAATCCGTCATCGGCCTTTGCGATGCAGGGCGACACAGCCATAGAATAGATCAGTGCCATGACCATGATAAGTGCAAATACAGTACGTTTCTTACTTGTGATACGTTCCAAAGTAATCATCTCCTATCTTTTATTACGGGGCTTCAATCCCTCTGTTCTATCACGGGGTTTTAGCTCCTTATTTCTATCACGGGGTTTTAACTCCTTATTTCTATCACGGGGTTTTCAACTCCTTATTTCTATCACGGGGTTTTAACTCCTTATTTCGGCACTGATATTAGTCTTTGTTTGTGTCTGAATTGTGTCACTTTTGTGCTTATTCTGTTGTCAATTTTCCATCCCTTCCATACATGATTTTATGCAGTACGATTGGCGCGGTGATTGTAAGGGTGTAATAAGTTTCTTAATTCGAGTGGGCAAGGGTATGGTATCAATCATCGAGTTCTTCGTGATTGTAAGGGTGTAATAAGTTTCTTAATTCGAGTTTTTACACCCTTCCAGCAGAAACTTAGTCTACACTCGAAGAAACTCGCCTCCATTTTGTGTGCGAATTGGTGGAATATCATAAGAAACCGTGCATATTCCACCCACATAGTCCTCTCTCAGCACCTCCATGATAATGGGTAGGGTGTAATAAGTTACTGAAACCAACAATCTTACACCATTCCCTCACTTTCCATAGGTGGAATAGGTCGCTAATCAGATGCGTTTTACACCCTTTTCGCAACTTCAAGCGCTCCTCTAAATACAGGATGGGTGTAAAAAGTTACTGAAACCAACAATCTTACACCCATATCGAATTTCATCGGTGCCCTAGATGGTGTAATAAGTTTCTTATTCTCAGATTTTACACCCATCCCCGAAATCAGCTGTATTTCAGTGGGTGGAATAGCATTAGAAATCAAGATTATTCCACCCAAACAGCCTCCCATGCGTTCCCTCAGAAGGAATTAAACAGCCTCCCATGCGTTCCCTCAGAAGGAATTAAACAGCCTCCCATGCGCTCCCTCAAAATACAACAAGGCTGTCGCACAGCACGGTGCGACAGCCTTAAGCTCATCTCATATGTCATTCGCCAGCAATATCAAATGGCACGATCCTCGTCTTCGCGTAGTTGCCCTTGCCCTTGATGATTACCTGAGGTGCCTTAGTGCCAGCAGTGGCACTTCCCGGACCAGAATTGTTCTTGTAGGTAACTGTGTAATCCCTGCCCTCCACAAGCACTCTTCCAGCATAGGTCACGGAGACTTCTACGGTGTACTTGCCTTTGAGCTTGCCTTCAGTCTCCTTCTTTACCGAACCAGGCACGATTGATGCAGCGATTTTCTCATTCTTTCCAAGGTCAATGGCGGATATCCTGAAGGTCTTCCTGACTGTTCCAGTGTAAAGTCCCTTTCCTGTAATCACCATTGTTGCCTTACCGGCCTGGATGTTCTTAAGATAACTTACCTCATAATCCTTATTGATGACCAGGTCCTTATCAAGAGTCCTGTCGTGAAGCTTAAG
>DCHL01000027.1:9182-15163 GCA_002317595.1 Lachnospiraceae bacterium UBA1753
TTGCCTGGCACTGCTGTGATTATCATGCTTGCAGTACCCACATCAATGTTGTTTACATACTTAACTGTATAGTCAGTGTTTTCTGTAAGCGGAACACTCTTCTTATTTATTTTAACCGACACAGAATAATCAGACTGGACGACATCCTCTCCATCATGATATTGGATTTTCTTCTTAAGTCCCTTCACCTTTGCCTTTGACAGGTTGATGGGCTTTGCATCCTTGTCTACCACCTCATAAATGGATGTCAGCTCGCCAGCATAATTGCCCCTTCCTGTAAGTGTGATGGTATTCTTGGCAACGATGCTTACATCTATTCCATTTTCCTTGCCCTCGCCGTAACTAACGCTGTAGTCTGACTTGTTAAGGGTCTTTCCATCAATACTGATTGTTGGAACCGGCGTTACAAGCTTCGAACTTAATGCAGAAGTGACAACTGCATCCGACACAACCACCTTTCCAGCTTCATTCAGAATCGACAGGTCAACTGGATTGATGTCAAAGTACACAGGCTTAAAGTCGTACTTCTGTTTATCCGCATACTTGCCCTTTCCTGTAATTATTACAGCAGGCTTGTCGGAATCAGCCACATCCGCCTTCGGCACATTCTTGTTATTTACATACCGAACTGTATAGTCTGTTCCATTCTTCAGCAAAGTCTTGCCTGCATATACACGAAGATCAAAAGTAATTGCCTTTCCTGTATAGGTGGCACCCTTCACTCCCCTTACGCTTATGGTGGTAGGTGTCACCTCATTGCCTGAAGCAGTAATGATATCTGAGTCCTCCGGCACAATGTCACCCGCATCAGAAAGTGCAGGAATGACTTCCGAATAAGAATATGGACAATCCAGGCACCTATAGACTATTGTACCAGTCTCAGTAGCTGTAGCAGCCACAGTTTCAGTTCCAGAGTCAAATCTATGAACATGATCCTGATCAATAGCAAAGAAATCATAATTTATCAGATAGTACCTGTCCTCTAACTCCGTCGCATCCCGGTCCTTGAAATTATTCATAAACCTCATCTGAACCCGGTACTCTCCAGAGGGAAGATTATATCCTTCCGAACCTTTATAATCTATATAAAGAGGCATTTTCTTTGTTCGGCCTGACACGTCAGCTACTGATGTGTCACCATACGCAGTTAATGCACTATTTGTATATGGTTTATACTCTCCGTTAGTATCCTTTCTATAAATCCACGAACGAATATCCCCTTCTATCATTTTGGCAACAGGAACGGATTCAGGAGCGCCGCTGGAACTATCCGCCAGATTTACAGTGGTATCTAATTTTTCATCGACAGACGCATTATATTCAAAACGATACACTCCAGGGGTAAGCACATTACCGTATTCATGCTCAGAAAGTGTAAGCGATGTCACATTGGGGTACACATTGACATACTGACACTCTGAAGCACTTGAGCCGTTTGATACAGTCACAGTAATTGTTGCCACTCCGACATTTTCTGCCCTCACCTTGGTTTTAATAGGCGTTCCCGGAGACAGTACTATGTAATCGGGGTCAGACGCATATGTCTCAGGTACGCTGAAGGTCTGAATATCAACAGTGTATTCATTTGATTTCAAATCAACAGGAACACCCTCCGCAGTATAGAAATATACATCATTATCATTTATGTATTCTCCTATGTGGAGATAAATCTGATTCGCCGTATAGTTCCTTCTGTAAGTACTCTTGTCGCTTTTCCAGAGTTCATTATCCTCAAACTTAACTCTATCCTGCCCAAAAACAACAAACGCAACCGAATTTGTATCAGCTGATTCACCAAAAGATGGTTCCGACTCAAAAAAATCAATATATTCTTCTGCGTTCATTGTAATCTCTTGGATATATGAACCTGCATCTCCGAGCAGATTAAATTTTCCCTTCGCCGCCGAATCCTCCGAAACCTTCACAACAAAACGAGTTTCATTGGGCCCATCTTCCGCACCAACATAAGGCAGCGAGACGCCCTTTGTATTAATGGTCACCACATCACTGTCCGAAAGGAAGAAATAGGTGATATCAATATCATAGAGGGACTTACATCCACTGAGGTCAAATGTCTGCTCAGACGTATTGGCAAGAGCCTTCACATTGAGTGTCTCAAGGCTGGTACATCCCTTTAAGGGTATACAGTTTTTATCATCTCCTATCAGCCTGTATCCGCCAGAAGAAAATTTCTTAAGCGAAGTACAGTAATTTGCACTGAATGACAGATTGGGTGTCGCCCTTGAAACAGTCCCAGGGAAAATAATCTCGCCAATATTACTTCGGTCAAAAATTGCCCTTCTAAGGTCCCCCAAAGTACTACTCTCTGAATTAATTCCCTTAATTCCCCTATTATCCTCGGGCAGCTGAAGTCTGTATAATTCAAGGGTCTTAAGATTTGTACATGCCGAGAGGTCAAGTTCTGTATCAGACATACAGTAGTCCAGCTTAATCTCACGAAGGGACTCGGGGAATAAAATATTGCTGATATCAATGTATCCACCATGCCTATAACTGCCCTTAAGGTATAGGTGTCTGAGAGCTGTAAGCTTGCCGATTTCTGAATAATCAATGCCATAGACTCCCCAAATGAGCAGCTTCAGCGTTGTAATTTTTTCCACATCGCTCTTCTTTACTCTTCCGTAACCTGCGGGCTTTGAGCCGTCTTCATTTCGTTTAGCAGCATCTGCGAATGCAGGAATCTCGCCACCATAATTGCTCGCAAGCATATCGATGAAGCCCTCGTCGGTAAACTGGACACACTCCGATTCTTCGCCGGTACGCTCATCCGCTTCCTCAGCTGCCTCGACGCCATCAGCGGGAAGTGCATTCTCTGAAATAGTCTCCGCAAACGCATTAGTGCTCATGATCATCGAGCACACCAGCATCAGTGCTATTATTTTCTTTTGGTTTGACAAAATATCCCTTCTCACGTTATTCCTCCCTTCTATCAATCGCCAGCAATATCAAATGAAAAATCCCAAAATATGTGCAAAAAGTTTGTAATTGTCATATGACAAGAATGCTTCCTAATTTTTCTCCCAGTCCACTTCTTCCTCAAAAACAGTACATTTGATAACCTTTACCTTCGGAATGGCGACCTCGGACCTGCCCTCGTTATCTTCGATAACCTCCTTCTGCACATGCCTTGCGAGCAGACATGCATCTTCATACAGCTCAACCTCGCCAACCCTGTTGACAAGGGGTTCCTCTAGTTTCTTCACGCTGTCCTCAAACCAGGAGCCATCTTCAGCCTCCATCATGGTTGGCATGTGGGTCTGCACAGTCTGAATCTTGTAATATTCCTTCATATTTTCTCCTCATAATACGTAATTGTAACCTCTTAACGCTTTTTTCTTACCTCTTACCTGAAAGGTATTTATTTTTTCCAGGCAATACTTATAATACACCTATAAGCACAACAGATGTGAGGAAAAAATGAAAATACGTATTGAAATCGATCCACAGCTTAGCGAACCAGAGGTTGTCGTGAGATGCAGCAAGCTTGATGAGAACATCGTCCATCATAAGCTCTATGAGCTGGAAGAACTTCTTCCGCGAGCCTTCATCAGGATTTCCAAATCCGCAATCCTGAATTCCAGCAAGGTATACAGCATTGCGCGGAACCTGACAGCATCAAGCAGGGTTGAGTTCTTCGGCAGCCACAAGGCTGTATTTGTATCACGTAATTACTACAAGCTGCTTAAGGACAAGATATCCTCCGGCAGCAAATCCTAGTTATCAGGTCATCGTTAATCTGAATATATTAGAGAAATGGAGAAAAATAATGAGTAAAAAGAATCGAATTGGTAACATCATCTGGGGACTTATCCTGATTGCAGTTGCTGCAATGATAGTCCTCTGGAAACTTGAGGTAGTTGAGTTCACACTTCTCGCTGGACTCAGCATCTGGCAGATAGTGCTTGGTGCACTTTTCCTGTTTGGCCTGTTCCACAGCCTCTTCATCCACAGAAGTGCTTCGGGAGCCATCTTCTCGGTTGCATTCCTCGCAATCGTATTTGGAAAGGAGCTCCACATCGAGGCTCTCGTCCCCTGGACAATTCTCCTTTGCGCAGCCCTTCTGTCAATAGGAATCCACCTTATCTTTGGAAAAAATAAGCATGCTTACCCTACCAACTTTGGACACAATGGCCGCGACATGCATGGCAACCCCGTCACAGTAGAAACTGTTGAAGGCGATGTAATCAGCGAGACTGTCAGCTTTACAGGTGTGACAAAATATATCCACGCAGACAATTTCACCAGGGCAGATCTCAGCTGTTCCTTCTGCGGTGCTGAGTTCTACTTTGACAATGTGAACATCCCCTCAGGAAGGGCGGAAATCGTAATAAATTCAAGCTTCTGCGGTGTCAGCCTCTTTGTTCCCAGAAACTGGACAGTTGTTGATGAGATGAACTCATTCCTCGGCGGCGTAGACATCGACAACAGAAATATCACTGAGCCCATCGCAACAATCGTGCTCAGGGGCAGCAACAGCTTCGCAGGTGTTGAAGTAAAGCGCGTGTAAGAGCTTATTCCCCGAGGGTGAATCTGTCGAAGAGCACGGCTCTGCTGCCGGCGTCTTCGGTATCAAAATAGTAGCTTTCCATACAGCCGGTTGCTGTATCAAGTACGGAGAAAGCTGTAATAGTATTGCTTGCAAGAAAGGCTCTGCCGCCAGGCAGGGCTTTTTCTGTGGGCATTATCGGCTCCAGACCAAGCGGGTCACCTGTCAGGGGGTAGTCGTCAGCGTTGAACACATCCCTGATTGCGGCATAAGGGTCACCTTCCTTAAGTGCCGACGGCGTATCCGCTCTTGCGCCCCCGTCTGTTCCGCCCTCGACAACAACGCCGTCCTTCTTTTCTCCCACGAATCCACCATAGGAGTTGCCGACGTTTGAAGTCTCAAGGACATCCATTCCACCAGCAGTCTTAAACCTGTTCCACAGATGTGAGTGTGCCTCAAACAGCAATTCAGTGCCACTCTTTTCAAGAATCGGCTCCACCACGGTATTGATGTAATCCTTATCCTGCGGATAGGTGTAGACCACCATCTTCTGTCCGCTGACCGGGTCGGTCACAGTCTGTGCAACGGGGTCCGTAAACGCAGGTATCTGGTTGCCGCCAAGAGAATGCGCCTCATTGTGAAGCATGGCCACCCTGAACTTCGCGTCCTTATAATCAGTGCCTGCGACCTCCTTCTTGAGGAAATCTATCTGAGCTGAGCCCTCTGATAAGGGTTCAAAAATAAAGTCTCCAAATCCAAAAACAGATGAAAATTCGTCTCCGCCGGGCATCTCCGTGTACTTACCGATGGAACCCATGGCAGGCTGTCTCCACACTCTTGATGCATCAAGTGTAACCAGCCTCACATCGCCAAAGGTCAGGGCATAATATTTTTCCCCATCAGTGCCTGCAGAGGGCAGTTCAAACATCTCCTCGTAGGTAATCGTATTGTAGGAATGGTCCCTGATATAATCGTCCCTGTTGCCGCTTCCCTGGCGGTCCCAAAGCTTGGCGGCGTGCTCTCTTGTCGAAGGGTAGTTGAACTGAACCGACAGGTCCGTGGTCTCATCATAGACACCCATCACGTCATGGTTGCCGATTGCGGTGTACATGGGCGTTGTCTGAAGGATTGGCGCTCCGCGGTAGGTCTCACCACCAATCTCGTCCTTCGCGGTCCCTGTGAACACGCGAAACAGCGCGTTGTCCGCATAGAACCAGTCGTAGGCCCTATCCGCAACGTCCACAATATCTCCGTCAAAAAATATGGCATCAACACTTCCGACTGTCTCGTACAGTTTCTGGATATTGGCTGCGCACATATTTTTTATCTGCATATCCGAGGTAAAGAGAATCTTGAGTGGTGTTCCTGGCTGAGGCTTGGCTGCAAGTGTGTACAGCTGCGACACTGAATCATCAGTGGTCACGCTGTAGGCAATGCGCTCCTCTTCCCTTCCATGATACTCTGGAAGGTCCTC
>DCHL01000087.1:0-695 GCA_002317595.1 Lachnospiraceae bacterium UBA1753
AGTGAAAGGGGTGTTACATCAAGAAGAAGGATATCGCCAGCACCTGCATCGCCTGCAAGCTTTCCACCCTGGATTGAAGCACCAAGTGCAACACACTCATCAGGGTTAAGTGACTTAGAAGGCTCCTTGCCTGTAAGCTGCTTTACCTTATCCTGAACTGCAGGGATTCTTGTTGATCCACCAACAAGGAGAACCTGGCCGAGCTCTGACATGCTGAGTCCAGCATCCTTCATTGCATTCTGTACAGGGATTGCTGTACGGTCAACAAGGTCTCTTGTGAGCTCATCGAACTTAGCTCTTGTGAGGTCCATATCAAAGTGCTTGGGTCCCTCAGCTGTAACAGTGATGAAAGGAAGGTTGATGTTGGTAGTTGTAGCTGATGAAAGCTCCTTCTTTGCCTTCTCTGCTGCTTCCTTAAATCTCTGCATTGCCATCTTGTCTGTTGAGAGGTCTACGCCCTCATTCTTCTTGAACTCATCAAGCATATAGTTGATGATCTTCTGGTCGAAATCATCACCACCGAGGTGTGTATCACCGTTTGTTGAGAGAACCTCGATAACGCCATCACCGATCTCGATGATTGATACATCAAATGTACCGCCGCCAAGGTCGTATACCATAATCTTCTGCTCGTGCTCATTGTCAAGACCGTAAGCAAGAGCTGCAGCTGTAGGCTCGTTGATGATACGCTTTAC
>DCHL01000087.1:715-6149 GCA_002317595.1 Lachnospiraceae bacterium UBA1753
CTGCAATCTTACCAGCGTCCTTTGTAGCCTGTCTCTGTGCATCGTTGAAGTATGCAGGAACAGTGATGACTGCCTCTGTAACCTTGTCGCCAAGGTAACTCTCAGCATCAGCCTTAAGCTTCTGAAGAATCATAGCTGAAATCTGCTGAGGTGAGTACTTCTTGTCGTCAATCACGCGGCCTCTGTCTGTACCCATGTCTCTCTTGATTGAAGCGATAGTCTTATCAGCGTTTGTAACTGCCTGACGCTTTGCAGGCTCACCTACAAGACGCTCTCCGTTCTTTGTGAATGCAACAACTGAAGGTGTTGTTCTTGCTCCCTCGATGTTGTTGATGACTGTGGGCTTGCCGCCCTCCATAACTGCTACGCAGCTGTTTGTGGTTCCAAGGTCAATACCAATAATCTTGCTCATTTATTTTTCCTCCTTATACTATATCTCGAAAAAAATTTTCTTGCCGCCTCAAATGTCGGCAGCAGGTGTCTTACTGGACTACAGCAACCATGCTGTGCCTTACAACAATGTCTCTGTACATGTATCCCTTTTGAAGCTCCTGTGCAACGATGCCTGACTCGTACTCATCGGACTCTGTCTGCATCACAGCATTGTGGAGATTAGGATCAAATTCCTTGCCAACAGCCTCGATTGCTGTGACACCCATCTCTTCAAGTGTCTTGTTAAGCTGCTGGTAAACCTTTTCAACACCCTGGGCGAAGGGCTCTTCCTTCTGCTCATCTGTAAGTGTTGCCAGGCCTCTCTCGAAGTTATCTACGACAGGAAGGAGCTTCTCAACGATGCTCTTGGCTCCCATGTCAAACATCTGTGCCTTCTCCTTCTCAGATCTCTTTCTGAAGTTCTCAAACTCAGCCATCCTGCGAAGGTCCCTGTCCTCGAGTTCCTTTATCTTCTCATCCCTAGGATCAGGCTTCTTATTTTTCTTGCCAAACAGCTTTGACTTCTTACCCTCAGCAGCCTCGCCACCTTCCTCAGTTGTCTCATCAGCCTCTGCCGAGCCATCAGCAGTCTCACCATCCTGCACTGCCTCTGCACTGCCCTCTTCTGCAGTTCCGTTATCCGCAGCCGCCTCGGCTGTCTCTTCAGAGCTCAGGTCTTCATTTTCTAAAATCTTCTTTTCCTGCTCACTCAAGCTCTTTTCCTCCTTAATCCTTCTTATATAGTCTGTCAAGCTCCTGCATCAGCTGCTTGATCGTACTTACTACATTCTCATAATCCATTCGCTTGGGACCGATGATTCCGATGGTTCCCTTGACACCCTCCTCAAGCTTGTAGGTCGCTGTCACCACACTGCAGTCCTGCATTGTCTCTACCGGTGCTTCGCTTCCTATATAAATCTGAATCCCGGTCTCATCTCCGACTGCCTCGGATTCCCTTACAATATCACTGAGGGGCTGCTTCTCTTCGAAAAGATTAATAATCTCACTCGCTCTCTCATGGTCTGAAAGTTCCGGGTACTTGAAGATGTTCTGTGTACCACTCGTGTAAATCTCGACATCCTCATCAGTAACTATCGCATCTGCCACTGCATCAACCACGCCAGCCACAAGGTCTGAATGAATGCCCGCCTGCTGCTTGAGCTTGGTTATCATCGCCAGATTAATGTCCTGCACCGATGTGCCTGCCAGGCTGGAGTTGAGAAGTATGTTGAGCTTCAGCATCATCTCCTCATCAAGGGGCTCATCTACATGGACGATTCTGTTCTTGATTGTATTACCCTCTGTGACAAGCACTGCAAGTATCTGCTTATCATCAACCCTGGACAGCTGGATGAACTTGATCTTGCTGCCCTTGTATCTCGGGCTTGTGACCATGGCCGCATACTGTGTACTGGTTGCCAGAACCTTGGCCGCCTGCTTGAGAACCTTCTCAACCTTGTCAGCCTTCTGGAGTACCATCTCCATCTTGGCGTCCACCTCGCGGACCTTGTCCTCCATCATCGTATCAACGTAGAGTCTGTATCCCTTATCTGAAGGAATACGTCCTGCAGATGTGTGTGGCTGTATGATGTAGCCCATCTCCTCCAGGTCAGCCATCTCATTCCTGATGGTTGCTGAGCTCAGGTTGAGATCTGTATATTTTGAAATTGTTCTCGATCCCACCGGCTCACCAGTCTCAAGATAATTCCTGATTATGGCCTGCAGAATCTTCAGCTTTCTCTCATCAAGCTCCATCCTGATTCCTTCCCGAACTTATCTGGAATTCTCACCTGCATATCTCACAGGCAATCGTTACATCACCAGCGCTGCATCTAAGTAAATCCTAGGGCTCTTGTTAGCACTCAACCAATGGGAGTGCTAATCACTATTGATAAGATAGCACCACGACTGCTAAGTGTCAACAGTACAAGGGGATAAAAATTATTAAATGAATATAAACAAATCTAAACAAAATGAAACCCACGTAAATAGTCCATGTCCTATTCTACGTGGGTTGTCCATAATATACTTTTTGCTCATCGGAAAATCTCATATATGTTTCTTCCCGATGACTCATCTTCAAAGACTCAATAATTGCTTCGCAATTCTTTCGTTAAAATAACGCAGCTACGCTGCTAATGCTCCTGGGAGTGAACCCAGGAGCAACAAGCTATACCCCAGAGCTAAAGCTCAGGGGATATCTTGATTTATTTTATATTTCTCTATCATCGATTTCTTCTAGATTCCGCTCTATCGATGACTGTTCTTATACCGGCGTCATCGAAGAAATCAATACTCAACATTTCGCGATGATTGACTCCTGCATAGGTTCATCGCAAATATCTGATCTCTTCATTTTCCGATGATTAGTCCTTGCGCAAGTTCATCGCAAATATCTGATCTCTTCATTTTCCGATGATTAGTCCTTGTACAGGTTCATCGCTAGTCCCGCAATTCATAATTTCCCGATGATTTGGGCCACATACTTTCATCGCAAATCACATAACTTAAGAATTTCCGATGACTCCTCGACATACTCGTCATCGAGAATTGCGTAATTCAGATTCTCCCGATGACGCCTCGACATGCTCGCCATCGAGAATTGCGCAATTTAGATTCTCCCGATGACGCCTCGACATGCTCGTCATCGAGAATTGCGTAATTTGGATTCTCCCGATGACTCCTCGACATGCTCGCCATCGAGAATCGTCATAATCCCCAATTCCCGATGAAACTCACCGAACTAATCTCAGCCGGGCCTCTCCCAATAGAAGCTACAGAAGCCATAGAAGCTACAGAAGCTATAGAGGCTACAGAAACTACAGAGGCTACATAAGCTACAGAAACTACAGAAGCTATAGAAGCTACATAAACTATAGAAGCTACAGACACAGGCCTCATCCACCAAGGAAGAAGGTTATTTTTTCACCCAGAAATCAATGTCCCAGGCCCAGTTGCCAGTGCGGAGGGAATAGGTCCCTTCCTTCTTATAATTAACGGAGAGGTCCTCATCCGTGAATACCACATCAGTCTCAGGCAGGTTCATAACAAGCTCGTAGTCGCCGCGCAGAACCTTCTGGCGCAGCTGCTCGCGAAACTCAAGATGCTGGGCAATCACTTCCCCGGCGTGGGGGAAAAGCTTCTGCATAAGTGGCGACTCGGCATGCCTTTTAGCAAATTTCTCCGAGAAAACGAAGGGCTGTCCATCATTATACACATACTCGCCATTTGAATAGCCGTGGTAGTTAAGAGGCGGGAAGTAATAGATATCCTCGCGAAGGCCTGCCGCAGACACATCTTCCGTGAAATGAGTCTCATCAGCAGTTCCGACATACTTATCAGCCAGCTCATACGCCTGCTCCCACTGTCCCATCTCCTCAGCCGAGAGCCTGTTGATGATGAGTCTTGGCTCAACCTTGTAGATTGTATAGCCAATAAAAATCAGGCAGGCAAGCGTCGTCAGAATCATCCTGACACGCGCACTTCCAAAGGGAATCTCAAGGCTGTCGAGAGCGCACACAGAAATCACGATGAGCGCCGGTGTGAAGAGCTGCAGGTAATATGACAGAAAAGCACCGTCGTTATTTCCTATATATCTGAGGACCGCAACCGCAATTACAGAGTGTATCCAGAACAGCATGATGAACTTCTGATTATTTACCAGCTTCTTTGTAATCCATCCCTTAATCATAAAAATAAGAGCGGCAAGTGCTGCGATAAACAGCATAAGAAGCATACCACCCAGGTATGATATCTGCATATTGTTATAGGAAATACCAGTCTTGCCCATGGCCGCCCCGGCGCCGGGTCCCTTGAGGAAATATATTGCATAAGTCCAGTAGAGCGGGCAGGTGACAGTGATTGCCGAAAACAGGACAGCCGAAATCACGATTCCACTTGCCGCATAGCGCAGAAACAGTTTCCTATTAATATAGAACAGATACACAGCCCCCGTCGCAGCCACCATCAGGAAATACTGCTTTGTGAACAGCGTGGCAACCGTCAGTAGTGCGGCAATCTCAGGCTTGAACCTGTAAATAAGAGACTTCTCGTCCGTCTCCTCAGAGTCGACTCCCCTGCTCAGCACGAAAAGCACTGCAATCATTACGCACAGACCTAACGAGTCGGGAGCACCATACACATATCCATATCTCCAGTGGCAAAAAATAGTGAGCAGGAACGCACAGGCAGGAGCAAACATACGTCTGCTATGTTCCTTCACCATGATTCCCACAAGAACTGCCGAGATAATAATGGAAGCAATCGAAATATCATAATGGATTGTCCACAGGCTCACATTTGGCAGAAGCCACGCAAAGGGCACTGCTATCAAGGACATAAGCGGACCATACAGGTAACACACGGAAGGAACTGCTGAGTTCAGGGTGGATAACGAGTACGGATTGACTCCGCTTAAAATGGACTGCGTCATCGCAATATTCGCAGCCTCCCTGTACTCATTGGGATACATCCCGGTCTGACCAGCAGCCAGAAATATCCTTACCAAATAAACTGCAGTATAAAGAATCACTGCAAGAGTCATCAGGTTGAATATAATGTTTTCCTTGTCAAAAAATTTCTTCATTCCTGTTTCGCTTCTATAAATAATACTTCTAAAAATAATACCTCAACAATAATCATCCAAATGTGTGATGCCTGTCGCACCAATAGAAAAGGGACATCCCCGTCTGGAAATGTCCCTCTCATATTAACTGATTTAAGTTACAATCGCAACGTTCGAATTAGAATTCGAACTGACCCTCCTGGCCATCTGCTACGTAGTAAACAACACCGTTCTCAGGCTGAACGTAGAACTTAACTTCCTTAGCTGCTACGCCTGTTGCTGCAAACTTAGCTGCGATATCCTCTGTTGTAACATTCTTTCCACCGAACTGGATCTCGAATGTTGCCTTAGCGGGAGCTGCCTTCTTAGGAGCTGCTGCCTTCTTTGCAGGTGCCTTCTCAGCTGCCTTCTTGGGAGCTGCTGCCTTCTTTGCAGGTG
>DCHL01000087.1:6201-15028 GCA_002317595.1 Lachnospiraceae bacterium UBA1753
TTCTTTGCAGGTGCCTTCTTCTCAGTTGCCTTTGCAGGTGCTGCCTTAACCTCAGCCTTAACCTCAGCTGCCTTTGTCTCTACGGGCTTAACCTCAGCTGCCTTAACCTCAGCCTTTACTGCTGCAGGCTTAGCTGCTACCTTCTTAACTGTTGCCTTCTTTGCTTCTGCCATAATAATTACCTCCTAATTATTATCAATAAATCCTCCCAGACCGCACTTACTTCCTATTAGAAACCCTATAAAACACAATCCAGGCTGGTTACTTTCTTTTTCACCACGAAATATTAGACCAACAAAGTCAAAAAGTCAAACAAATCCCTTATTTTCGGGGCATTGCACAACTCAAGAGAAAAAATTCACTTTCTTTGGTAAATTTTTTACACAAACTATTGACATATTTCAGCGTGAGGTGTATCTTGTGTGTACTAACACAGTTAATACACTTGATACACTCAAGTCACTTATATTGTGAAAAATATGAAAGGCAGGTGAATACATATGATTGCAATTGACACCTCAGATAAGCGCCCACTGTATGAGCAGATTCTTGAACGCTTCAAGGAACTGATCGCACTCAATGTTCTCCCTAAGGATGAGAAGCTTCCTTCCGTGAGGACACTGGCCATGGAGCTGTCGATTAACCCAAACACAATCCAACGAGCGTATGCAGAGCTTGAGCGCGAAGGATATATCTATTCCGTAAAGGGACGTGGCAATTTTGTTGCCGACATTTCGAATATGCTTCCGCAGCGCCAGGCGAAGTTCTATAGCGAGCTCGACGAGCTTCTCGCCAAGGCAGAGGGATATTCGCTTTCAGGAGAAATGGTCATGAAGCACATCAGTGAGTTTTTCAAGCTCTCTGAATAACGGCATGTATTATGAATAACAGCATGTATTAGATAAAGGGGAAAATAAGGACGAAAGGAAAAAATTATGATTGAAGCAATCAAGATTTCAAAGAGCTTTGATGATATCAAGGCAATAGATGATATATCGCTTTCAATTAAGGAAGGCTGCGTCTTCGGTCTCATTGGAACCAACGGCGCCGGCAAGAGTACCTTCCTTAGAATGATGGCGGGAATTCTTAAACCAGACAAAGGTCAGATGATAATAGATGGCACTCCTGTTTATGAAAATGTGGAGGCAAAGCAGAAATTCTTCTATATTTCAGATGAACAGCACTTTTTCACCAACAGCACTCCTGAGGATATGGTGGCATTTTACGAGGTGTTCTATCCCAATTTCGACAGGACTCGTGCCTTTGACATGATGGAGAAGTTCAACCTGGACAGAAAGAGAAGAGTCTCCACCTTCTCCAAGGGAATGAAGAAGCAGCTCTCCATTATTCTTGGTATTGCTGCACAGACCGAATATCTTCTCTGCGATGAGACCTTCGATGGACTGGACCCGGTAATGCGCCAGGGTGTAAAAAGTATATTTGCAGCAGAGATGGAAGACAGGAAATTCACCCCAATAATTGCCTCCCACAACCTAAGGGAGCTTGAGGATATCTGTGATCATGTCGGTCTTCTCCACAAGGGCGGTGTCCTTCTCTCCAAGGATCTCGAAGAGATGAAGTGTGCGGTACACAAGATACAGTTTGTTCTCGCAAAGGATGCAGATGAGAACGAGGTGCTTAATGGCATAGAAGTAATAAGTGTTGAAAAGAGGGGCTCGCTTATCACTCTCACAGCCAGAGGCGACAGAGATACAATCCTAAGAAAAATTCAGGAGTCAGAACCTCCCTTCGCAGAGGCTCTGCCCTTATCCTTAGAGGAAATATTCATTAGTGAAACGGGGGTAGTCGGATATGACATCAAGAAACTCATTTTCTAAACTTCTGAAGCTGTCCTTAAGCCGTAATACCTCGGCTATTGTAGCTTCAAGTATGGCATTGTTCTTTGCAATGCCCGTATATACAGCACTTATAATTTCAACGCTTAACAGACGTGCTCAGGGCGATCCGTCCATTGCAGCTGCTCTTCCCAGATTGTTCAGGCAGAGTGTTTTTGGAGGCGACAATTTTTTCCTGGCAGGTGCAACCATTCTTCTCGCAGTACTGATCGCACTTACCAAGTTCTCTTACCTGTTTTCAAAACAGCAGGTTGACCTGTTCCACGGTGTCCCTGCCAGGAGACATGAGCTTTTTATTGCAAATTATGTTGGCGGCGTTATCAGCTTTGTGATTCCTTATATTATATCAGTAGTAATCTCACTGATTATTGCAGCCTCTTTTTCGCTGGTTGATGGAACTCTTCTCCTGTTTGCGGCGGCGTCACTAGGTATCACGATTCTTGGATTCCTCGCAGTATACGCTATGGGTATCCTTGCAGCCTGCATGACCGGTACTGTTGCAGTTTCAGTACTTGCAAGTCTTGTGTTTGCATTCTATTTTCCAGTAATCAGGCTGATGATCATAATGCTTAACGAGAGATTTTTTGTCACCAATATGACCTATGGCTCGGACTTCCTCGTGACAAAGCTCTCGCCGGTATTTTCATACGTTGCATGCTCAACACAGATTGGTGGCACAAATATGCTTCCCGAGGTCCGTACGCCAGACCTTATTACACTGATTCTTTACATTCTTGTACTGACAGCTCTGGACGTTGTGCTTTTCACAGTAAGGAAATCAGAAGCAGCCGGAAAATCCATGGCCTTTGATAAAAGCAAACGCATTATTGCCATCCTTCTTTCCGTGCCCATCTCAATCTTTGGTGCTCTCGCCTTCGAGGGAATCGCTGGAAATGGCGGAAAGCTCGACTACGCATGGTTCATTTTCGGCGCTGCCATTTTACTTGTCCTGGCACACATTATTATTCAGGCAATATACTGTGGCGACGTAAAGTCAATAATTAAGGGACTGGAATGTCCTGCAATTGCAGCAGTAATAGTTGCACTTATCTCTATACTGTATGTATTTGACGTGACTGGACATGATTCCTTCGTTCCTGCCGCAGACAAGCTTGAGAGCATGGCTGTATCCTCCTACTCAATGCAGTCAACTATAAATTACTACCACTTTGACAGCCAGCCTAACGAGTATGGCAATGTGGAATACTGGGGTGATGTCACAGACCACCGCTTCCAGAATATGAAGATTACTGACACTGCCCTCATCCAGAAGCTGGCTCAGATTGGAAATGAAGAATCCAAGCAGTATCATGATGTACTCTTTGATGATGAATCACGTGACGTAGTGTACGACATCGACACTGTAGAAGAAGAAATCGATACAGATTCCGATGATTACACCCACTGGTGTGACATCTCTGTGCAGTATACGATGAAGTCCGGTAAAAAGATTTACAGAAGCTATACTATAGATTTCTACAAGAATATCGACCTCTACAATGAGATATATACTGCAAACGGCTACAAAGAGGGTGTATACACAATCCTTACCGAGCCCATGGCAGAGGGTGATACACTTAACCTGATGGATGCAGGCGGCGAGACACCACTGACAATGCTTTCAGAAGCGCAGCAGAAAGAGCTGATTGACACCTTCTGTGCAGAGCTCCGTGCCCAGGGTGCGTACGCTCTCAAGGATTCCATCCCCGTAGCGGAGATTTATGCAACAAAGAAAATAGTGGAAAACGGCTACACAAATACCTACAACTACAACGAGGGATATATCTACCCTGAGTTCACCAGGACCCTAGCCCTCATAAAGAGCTACGGCATTGAACTCAATTCCACCCTTGTTCCTGAAAACATCTCAAGCATCGATGTCTGCAACTACAACGCAGAAGCTTATGAAAATCTGGAGACCACAAAGACATATACAGATGCTGACTCAATCAGAAAAATAATGGAAGCAGCAGCTCCATCATCCTTTGCGTCAACAGAGGATTACTTCCATCCCCTTGAGAATATTGATACCACAGTTAACTTCATCACACCTGATAAAAACAATTCTAAGTGTGGATACATGGTATTTGAACGTGGAACAATTCCTGAGTTCGTAAAGAAGGACGTTAACTGGTCCGAATAATTCAGCTCTCTCATTTCTATATCATAACAATGCGGTCGCCTCACCCTCTCTCAACTGGTGTGGTGGCCGCATTATTTTTGCTGCAAGAAATAATAAACATCATTTCCAGGCATCATTCCCCATCATTCTTAATCGTCATTCCCAACCTAAGCAGTTCCATGATTTCGTCCTGATTAAGGACACCATTTTCCTTTTTCCTTTTTGCATCGCCTGCATTTCCCGCATTTCCCAAATGCACCTCACTGTTTCTCTCTTCCTGCGCCTTTCTTTCTCGTTCTTCCTGCGCCTTTTTTTCTCGCTCCTCCTGCGCCTTTCTTTCTTTTTCCTCGAGTATTTCCAGAATTTTCCCGGGCAGCAAGGTCTTCAGGTATCTCTCGATAATTAAATACTCCCCGGCCTGAATAAGCAGTGCGCCCTTTATGCACATAAGACATCTAAGACCGTTATAATCTGGCAGGTCAAGCGCAAAATACCTGTTCATTCCCATCTCAAATAATAGTTCTGGCTCAGTACCGTCAACTATCAGAACAACCAGAAAACCCCAGAATGCTTCTATTGTGTCAGTACCATCAAGAGTCTCTGCTGTCTCCTCCATAGCAAGAAGCCCTTCCGTCCTTGCAAGCTTCTGGAAATACATGATCTGATCAAAGGTGTCAATCACCTCCGTTGCACTGACCTCATCAAATGGCCTTGATTTAATCTCACTACACCTTTTCCTAATCTCATCCAAAAATAGTTCCATAAAAAACCTCCTTTTCTTACAGATATGCCTGTATCATCCGTAGATATGCTAGCCACCAGATTCATATATGTATCTGGCATATTTGGATAATAACGCATTATTTCTGTGCAAAAAATAAACACGTGGTTTACCTTACCACGTGTTTAGATATCCGCTTATCAAATATACTGCGATTAGCATCCTTTATGCTGTGATTACGCTGTAATCCTGTTTCCTGTAAAGAGCTGGTAATATCTGCCCTTCATATCAAGGAGCTCCTGATGTGAGCCTCTCTCCACAATGCGCCCCTGCTCAAGTACCATGATACAGTCGCTGTTCATGATGGTTGAGAGCCTGTGGGCAATGACGAAGGTCGTCCTTCCCTTCATCAGCCTATCCATACCTGCCTGAACGATTTTCTCTGTTCTCGTATCAATTGAAGAAGTCGCCTCATCAAGAATGAGAACTGGAGGATCTGCAATCGCAGCCCTCGCAATAGACAGAAGCTGCCTCTGACCCTGCGACAGGTTCGCACCGTTTCCTGTAAGCACAGTGTTATAGCCTTCAGGGAGCTGCCTGATAAATCCATCAGCGTTTGCAAGCTTCGCTGCCGCGATGATTTCAGCCTCCGTCGCATCAAGCTTACCAAACCTAATATTATCAGCAACCGTTCCGGTGAACAGGTGCGTCTCCTGAAGAACTATACCAAGGGACCGCCTGAGGTCCGCCTTCTTAATCTTGTTCACATTGATTCCATCATATCTTATCTTGCCATCCTGAATATCATAAAATCTGTTAATCAGGTTCGTGATTGTTGTCTTGCCGGCTCCTGTGGAACCAACGAGCGCAATTTTCTGCCCAGGCTTTGCATACATCTGGATGTCAGTCAGCACCATCTTCTCAGGCACATATCCAAAGTCCACCCAGTCGAATACCACATCGCCCTCGAGCATTTTGTAGGTCGTCGTATCTGTGTCCTTATGGTAATGCTTCCAGGCCCACTTACCAGTCCTCCTGCTGCTCTCTTTTATCTCACCGTTTTCCTCTACGACGTTGGCAAGCATTACATATCCGTCGTCTACTTCCTTCCCCTCATCCATCATTTCAAAGATTCTCTCAGCACCTGCCATCGCCATGATGATTGAATTAACCTGCATTGTCACCTGATTGATGGGCATTGAAAAGCTCTTGTTAAAGGAGAGGAAGCTGGCAAGCTTACCCAGTGTCAGTCCGCCAAATCCAAAGATTGCAAAGCATCCTCCAGCCACGGCACAGAGTACATAGCTTAAGTTTCCAAACTGTGCATTGATGGGCCCCATGATATTGGAATATTTGTTTGCGTTATCGGCAGCTTCAAAAAGGCTCTCGTTGAGTTCATTGAATCTCTCCTTTGCCGCCTCCTCATGGCAGAATACCTTGACTACCTTCTGTCCTGTCATCATCTCTTCAATAAAGCCATTAATGGCACCAAGATTCTTCTGCTGGGCAACAAAATTCGTACTCGAGAGCTTGGCCAGTTTTCCAGACACCGCCAAGGTCGCGAAGACCATGATAATGGTAATCACGGTAAGCGGTATACTCAGAACGCACATGCTGATGAACACGCTGACGATGGTCACCACTGATGAGAGCATCATCGGCAGCGACTGGCTTATCATCTGCCTCAGGGCATCGATGTCATTTGTATACACTGACATGATGTCACCATGGGAATGCGTGTCGAAATATTTAATAGGTAGAGACTCCATGTGCTCAAACAGGTCATCCCTCATTCTTCTTAAGGTTCCCTGTGACACATACATCATGATGCACGACTGTCCATATGAGGCACACACACCCAGGGCATAAAATATTGCCACCCGAGTTATTGCCCCCGCAAGCGGTCCGAAATCCGGGTTCTGATTTCCCAGAAGTGGCACAATGTAGTCGTCAATCAGAGTCTTCATGAACAGCGTTCCCTGCACGCTCGCAAGCGCTGACACTACGATGCATACCACTACAAGTATGCAGTGGAAAAAATATTTTTCTCCAACGTATTTCATTATTCGGGCCAATGTAGCCTTCGGATTTTTAAGCTTGGGCTTCGGCCCCATATTCCTTCTTCCCGGTCCTGCCATATCAATTCACACTTTCCAAGCATGTCTCATGCTAAAAATATTACTCTGCACTATTCGGCGAATTCTCATCGCTATTCATCGTGCTATTCGGCGAGTTCTCATCGCTATTCATCGTGCTATTCGGCGAGTTCTCGTCGCTATTTTTCGCGCTATTTTTCGCGCTATTCATCGAAATCTCTGTTACCGCCATTCTGTGACTCAAAGACATCCCTGTATATCTCATTGTTCTTGATGAGTTCCTCGTGAGTACCAACGCCATCGATTCTGCCATCTTCCATCACAACGATTCTGTCAGCATGCTGAACAGAGGAAATTCGCTGGGCAATAATCAGTTTGGTTGTTCCTGGTATCTCACTTGTAAACGCCGCCCTGATTTTTGCATCAGTGGCAGTATCCACCGCACTTGTCGAATCATCCAGAATGAGAACCTTAGGCTTTTTCATAAGGGCTCTTGCAATGCACAGGCGCTGCCTCTGTCCACCGGAGAAGTTGGCTCCTCCCTGCTCAACATGTGTGTTATATCCATCGGGAAGCTTGTCAATGAATTCATCCGCACAGGCCATGGCACTCGCAAGAGCACAGTCCTCTTCTGTGGCATTGGGATTGCCCCACCTCAGGTTGTCAATAATCGAACCAGAGAAGAGTACATTCTTCTGAAGCACAACAGATACTTCATTTCTGAGAACTTCCATATCATATTCCCGAACATCTACTCCGCCGACCTTCACACTGCCCGAGCTTACATCGTACAGACGGCTGACGAGATTGACCAGCGATGACTTCGCCGAGCCCGTTGCACCTATGATACCGATAGTCTCGCCCGACTTAATCTTTAGGCTGACATTATCAAGAATCGGCTTCTCAGAACTCTCATGATATCTGAATACAACATTCTCAAACTCTATGTCTCCTGATGCCACAGACATGACGGGATTCTCAGGATTCTTCATATCGCTCTCTTCGTCAAGGACCTCGCAGATTCGCTTAGCACTCGCCTGTGACATTGTGAGCATGACAAAAATCATGGAGAGCATCATAAGATTCATCAGGATATTCATGCAGTAAGTCAAAAGGCTCATGAGCTCACCCGTTGTCAGAGAATCCGCCACAATCATTTTTGCACCGATCCAGCTGAGCAGAAGGATGCAGGTATAGACTGTCGCCTGCATAATCGGCATCATGGCGATTACATTCTTCTCTGCGCTGATGAACATGTTGTAGATATTGAAGCTTGCCTTGTGGAAACGCTCAGTCTCATAGTCTTCCCTGACATAAGCCTTGACCTCGCGGATTGCTGAGACATTCTCCTGCACACTCGAATTCATCTCATCATATTTTTCAAACACGGCGCGAAAATACTGTGATGCACGTCTCATAATGAAAACAATGAATACTCCGAGCACAAGGATCGCCACCAGATAAACACTTGCCAGCTTTGCGTTGATGATAAAGGACATTACCATCGCAAAAACCAGCGTTGCAGGTGCTCTCATGGCCATCCTCAGAATCATCTGATACGCCATCTGAAGCGTTGTGACATCCGTTGTAAGCCTCGTAACCAGACTCGAGGTCGAGAACTTATCAATATTCGAGAATGAAAATGTCTGGATATTCTCGTACATGGCCTTTCTAAGATTCTTGGCAAAGCCAGTGGAAGCCTTGGATCCATAAATCGCTCCCATGGAGCCAAAGAAGAGTGAGACAAGTGCCGTGATTACCATCAGTGCACCCATCTTGTAGATGTGGTTCATATCTCCCACTTCAACACCCTTATCAATTATTGACGCCATCATAAGAGGAATAATCGTCTCCATAATTACCTCACCCACCATATAGACTGGGGTAAGGATGGATGGCAGCTTGTATTCCTTTATCTGCGCAGCAAGTGTCTTTATCATTTCAAAGCCTTTCTATGTTCTATCGCATTTCTCTTAGTTTTCGCATTTCTCTTAGTTTTCGCGTTTCTCTTAGCTTTCGCATTTCTCTTAGC
>DCHL01000087.1:15081-30206 GCA_002317595.1 Lachnospiraceae bacterium UBA1753
ATTCATCTTTTCAAGTCAAGGACTTCATAAATTCTTCATAATTGGTCTCCTGGACATGAAGATGAAAGGGCATGTGCAACGGAAGGTTTTTGTTTCGCCCGTTGCATTCCTGCACCCCACTCGATTTTCATGCATAAGAATGATGGCAAACGCCACAAGGATACATTAGCGCATGTGAATGCGAAGGGACCTATAATCATCCGGATTCAGTTAATATTCAGAGAACGCCGCGCATGGACGCGCGGCGTAGGTGCCAACTGAGCATGGATGCGAATTGGCACCGTTCTCGTCCGTATAAAAAAACACCCCTGAATCGTTGATGATTAAGGTCCTGTAGCACTGAACATGCCTAAGTATCCTTGTGGCGTAACACAGTTTTATTATGAAAAAAGGGCTGCCGCAATTTTGCGACAGCCCCAAAACATCCTGAAAATGCAGCTTATTCAACATCCTGAAGAGCAGCGAAGTCTTCCTCACCTGTACGGATTTTAACAACCTTAGATACGTTGTATACGAAGATCTTTCCATCGCCGATATGGCCAGTGAAGAGTGCCTTCTTAGCTGCGTCGATAACCTTGGCAACAGGAATCTTAGAGATAACAACCTCAAGTTTAACCTTAGGCAGGAGTGTTGCATCCATCTCAACACCACGGTACTTCTCGCCGGCACCTCTCTGGATACCACAACCCATAACCTGAGTAACTGTGATACCAGTAACACCGAGGTCATTCATAGCCTTCTTAAGCTTCTCAAATCTCTCAAGCTTGCAGAGAACAACAACCTTGTAGATTCCAGTGTCAGCTGCCTCAACAGGAGCTGCAACAACGGGAACCGCTGCGTTCTGAATTGTCTCAGAAGCTGAATCGTAATCAGAAACACCAAGATCTGTATTCTCGTTGACATCCATAGTCATTGACATATCAACAACTGAGAATCCTGAGTAAGCTGTTGCAAGACCATGCTCTGTAATATCGAGACCAGTAATCTCCTCTTCCTCTGATGCACGAAGACCGATTGTAGCCTTGATTGCGAGGAATGCGATTGTAATTGTAACTGCTGTCCACGCTGCAACTGCTGCAAAGCCGATGAGCTGGATACCAAGCTGTGTAAATCCACCGCCGTAGAAAAGACCGTTGTGGATTCCAGCTGTCTTCATAGCAGGTGATGTATCTGTTGCAAAGAGACCAACTGCAATTGTTCCCCAGATACCATTGAGACAGTGAACTGCAACTGCACCAACGGGATCATCAATATGAAGCTTATAGTCAAGGAACCATACACCGAAGCAAACCAGGAGACCTGCTACTGCACCGATAACAATTGCGCCGAAGCAGTCAACCACATCACAGGGAGCTGTGATAGCTACAAGACCTGCAAGTGAAGCATTCAGACACATTGAAACATCGGGCTTACCGTACTTAACCCATGTAAATACCATACATACTACTGTTGCAACTGCGGGAGCAACTGTTGTTGTAAGGAAAATAGTACCGAGTTCTGCAACATCCTGTGCTGCTGCGCCGTTGAATCCATACCAGCCGAACCAGAGAATGAAGCATCCAAGACATCCAAGAGGGATGTTGTGTCCGGGGAATGCGTTAACCTTTACAATTTTTCCTGCAGCATCCTTTGTGAACTTACCAATACGGGGCCCAAGGATATATGCACCGATAAGAGCTGCAATACCACCTACCATATGGATTGCTGTAGATCCTGCGTAATCATGGAATCCCATCTGAGCGAGGAAACCGCCGCCCCAGATCCAGTGTGCTTCAATTGGATAAATGACTGCTGAGATAACACCTGAATAAATACAATATGAAAGGAATTTTGTTCTCTCAGCCATGGCACCTGAAACGATTGTTGCTGTCGTTGCACAGAATACCATGTTGAATACGAAGCCTGACCAGTCAAACTCTGTGTAGTTTGTGAAGATGTCAAGTCCGGGCTTTCCGATGATACCCATCACATCCTCACCAAGCAGAAGACTGAAACCAATCAGGATGAATACGCAGGTACCAATACAGAAGTCCATAAGGTTCTTCATAAGAATATTACCTGCGTTCTTGGCTCTGGTGAAGCCCGTCTCTACCATTGCGAATCCGGCCTGCATCCAGAATACCAGCGCTGCACCAATCAGGAACCATACACCAAATACCTGACCATTAATCGCGTCTAAAATCTCTGTTGTCATAATCTTTTCCTCCTCTTAGTAATCTCCACCCTCAAATAACAAAAGTGTGATGCCACGGATCATCAGGGGCAGGAATTTCCTACCGATGCTCCGTCGCATCACACTTCTATACATCTGGCAAAGAATTTTTATAAAAGAAAAGGCACCGCTGGTTCACTTAACCTGCGGCGCCCTTGCCTTTATGCGAGTAGTGTACTCTTGTATACAGAATCCGTCAACTATAATTTTACACAAAAAATATTTAGAAAAATTTAATTTTTTGTTCATCGTTTTATTGACATTCTTCTGTATACGTGTATAATACGAAATTGACGAGGGCGTCTTTCAGCGATAATAGCTGGGGGGCGTTTTCTTTTTTTGTATAACTCCTTTTTCAAGGAGATACCACTAACTGCTCCCAATAGGGAGATATCCCCTTAGTAGTATATACATAAGCGGAATCCCGGCTTTGACGGACCGCAGGTGCTTCCACCACCTACGATCCCGAGCCGGGATTCTCGCGTTTACGGACGGCTGCGGATTACTCACGCCCCCGCCGCAATATATGTAAATACATAACGGTTCAATATTATCCCACCCACCAAAAAAGTCAAGTATTATACCATTGTTTAGCCACGTCACAAGTCATATAATTCAGATATGAGGAAAAAATATACGCGCCAGATAAATGATATAGAGGTAGAGATTATTGCAACCGACAACCCGTCAGATGCCAGACAGGCAGCTGATAAGGGCTCTGTCGTTGTGTGGATTGAGTATGACGGTGGCCAGGCTACCGATATAGACTTCCATCCTGCACTCATCCTCCAGGCACCAGTTCCAGCCTCCTGCAAAAAAACAAACGAGCATCACGATTCAAATCTTAATGAGTGTCCCGATGAATACCTTAATGAATGTCCCGATGAATACCTTGAGGAGTGTCTCGATGAATATCTCGATGAGTGTCTCCCTGACACTCTGCTCACCAGTCTTGCCAGGAGACATCTGAATCTCCCGCTTATCATTGCCGAGACGGACAGGCTCATCATCCGCGAGCTGTCCATGGACGATCTTCCTAATATACATGAATCAATAAGACCTGACACAGAACATGCCCGGACCTACATCGAGAGCATGTATAAGCTCTGGGGATTTGGAATATGGCTGGTAATACTTAAGGATCAGCGCAATGAAGCAACCCACAGTCATAAATACCACAGCAATCACGAATCCCACGACACCATCATTGGTAAGGCAGGCCTTGGCACTAGGGATGAGTGCTCCTTCCCTGATCTGGGATATGAAATCATCCCCAAATACCGAAGACAAGGATACGCGAAGGAGGCATCCCTTTCGGTGATTGATTTTGCCAAAAGCGTACTGGAGTTATCAAAGCTGTCTCTGGTCTGTGACAAAGAAAATGCAGCCTCGCTCTCGCTGGCTGCATCCTTAGGATTCTATTCAGTCAGTGCACCGGACGGTGCCCTGCCAGGTCACGTATATCTTGAGAGAGAACTCTAACCCAGCAGCATCTGCATATCAATCAGTATCTCACGGGCTCTGTCGATGACATCCATAGTGTCCTTCTCCCTGTTAAAAATAAGACTTGGACGCTCTCCATTTCTGAAGGTGAGCCTGCCCTCGTACTTCATGAGGAGTTCAGGAAGCATACCCGGGTCGAGGGATGCCTTCTTGAAGAAAGTGAACTTGATGATTTTTTCCTGGGCAGAGAGATCCTCCACAAACACCTTGTGGGCGAGAACCCTGAGAAGGGATATCCTGATGAGATTTCTGACAGGCTCGGGCACCTTGCCGAAGCGGTCTGTCATCTCATCCACAATGTCCTCGGCCTCTTCATTGCTCTCAACGCTCGCAATTCGCTTATACATATCGAGCTTCATAGACTCATTGGTCATATATGTGTCAGGAATGAAGGCATCAAGGTCCGCATCCACAGAAGTCGAGAACTCAGCGGCAACACCCTCACCCTTCTCACGACGGACGGCCTCGTTGAGCATCTTGCAGTACAGGTCGTAGCCGACCTCTTCCATATGACCATGCTGGGTCCTGCCTAAAATATTGCCGGCACCTCGTATCTCCAGATCCTTCATCGCAATCTTGAACCCGCTTCCAAGGTCCGTGAATTCACGGATTGCCGATAGTCTCTTCTCAGCCTCCTCGCGAAGAAGCTTATCCCTTCTATACATAAGGAACGCGTAGGACGTACGGTTCGATCGGCCCACACGGCCCCTCAGCTGATAGAGCTGCGACAGTCCCATCCTGTCAGAGTCATGCACGATAATCGTGTTGACATTAGGAATATCAAGGCCTGTCTCGATAATGGTTGTCGAAACGAGCACATCAATATCGCCGTTGATAAAATCAACCATCAGCTTCTCGAGCTCGGTCTCCTTCATCTGTCCATGGGCATAGTCAATCTCAGCATCGGGAACCAATTCACGAAGCTTTGCAGTCACATCCGCGATGTTGTTTACCCGGTTATATACATAGTAGACCTGGCCTCCCCTTGCGAGTTCCCTGACAATTGCCTCCCTGACCATCTCGTCATTGTACTCCATTACAAAGGTCTGGATCGGCATTCTGTCCTGAGGCGGCTCCTCAAGAACACTCATATCCCTGATTCCCACAAGAGACATGTGAAGCGTTCTCGGAATAGGGGTTGCGGTCAGAGTGAGGACATCAACGTTCTCACGCATCTGCTTGATCTTCTCCTTGTGGGTTACACCAAACCTCTGCTCCTCATCAATCACGAGAAGTCCAAGATCCTTGAACTGCACATCCTTCGACAGGAGCCTATGTGTTCCAATTGCAATATCCACCATTCCATTCTTGAGACCAGCGATAGTCGCCTTAATTTCAGAAGGAGTCCTGAACCTGCACATCAAATCAATGCGCACGGGATAATCCTTCATCCTCTGAATGAAAGTGTTGTAATGCTGCTGTGCAAGAATCGTGGTCGGCACAAGGAACGCAACCTGCTTGCCCTCCTGAACCGCCTTGAAGGCAGCACGGATTGCAATCTCAGTCTTTCCGTAACCGACATCCCCGCAGATGAGTCTGTCCATAATCTTAGGACTCATCATGTCCTGCTTGGTCGCCTCAATAGCCGCAGCCTGATCCTCAGTCTCCTCGTAGGGGAACATCTCCTCAAACTCCGTCTGCCACACAGTGTCAGGACCATAGATGAATCCATTGTCCTTCTGCCTCTTTGCATACAGCTCAACCAGGTCGTGGGCAATGACCTCAACGGCACCGCGCACCCTCGCCTTGGTCCTCGACCACTCCTGTCCGCCGAGCTTGTTGAGCTTTGGCTTCTTCGCGTCAGCAGAGGCATACTTCTGAATCACGCCAAGGTCCGTCGCCAGGATATACAGGTTACCACCGCCACGGTAGCTGATCTTCATGTAATCCTTCGTGACCTTATCAATCTCAATATGCTCAATTCCCTGGTAGATTCCAAGGCCATGATTTTCATGAACCACATAATCGCCCACCTGCAGGTCATTGAAGCTTGAGATATTCTGCCCATCGTAAGACTTGTGGCGCTTTCTCTTTTTCTTTTTCTGGCCAAAAATATCACTTTCAGATATAACAACAAAGCCAACCAACGGATACTCAAATCCCTTGCTGATTCGTCCATAGGACACCAGAACCTCACCAGGCTTAACCACCCTGTCTGAGTCCTCCGTGTAGAACGCATTCAGTCCCTCGCCGAGGATATCCTCCGCGAGTCGCTTCGCCCTGGTCCTCGAAGGAGAGAGCAGCACAACGCCAAAATCGTTCTTCTTATATTTTTTCAAATCGGAAATCAGCGCATCAAAACTGTTGTTGTAGGAATTCACCAGTCTCGCACTGACGTGATACTTTCTGTAGGGCTTGTACATACTGAGCTTCTGCGAGATTGTGCAAAGTGCGCAGCACTCGTATCGCTCAATCTTAGCCACCACGCTCTCCATCGGATAGAGCAGGTCCGCCTGTCCTGCGAGGGCGTAACCCTTCGCAGCCCTCTGAAGCATGCTCTCCTTGAACTCGTTCTCGATCACCTGACCCTTGTCAATCAGCCTTGTGGGTTCATCCAGGAATATCGTTGTCCTCTCCCTGTCAAACAGCTCCAGGACGGAGTATGCCTCCTCGTAAAAATAAGGCAGGTAAGCATCCAGCGAAACCGGGAAGCCTTCGGTAATCTCTTCCCTTAATTGCTTAACAAAGCTCTCAACCCTGTGAGCCTGCTCAGTCTCAAAATTCTCGCGCATCTTCCCACTGACAATACCGGCCTCCTTCTCAATCCGAAGGAGTCCACGGAGCTTCTCCTCCTGGCTCAGCACAAGCTCACTTGCAGGGAAGATACAGATTTCCTCCTGCTTTGCCACAGACCTCTGGCTCTCACAGTCGAAAGTCCTGATGGAATCAATCTCCTCACCCCACAACTCGATTCTGTAAGGGTTCTCCTCCGTCATCGAAAAAATATCAATGATGCCGCCGCGGATTGCAAACTGTCCCGCATCCTCGACCCTCGATACCTTCTCGTAGCCCAGTTCCACAAGACGCTGCGCAAACTCACGCTCCACAATCCTGCTGCCCTCCCGCAGCACAGCCATGCTGCCTTTTATCTGCTCAGGCGGCGCCACATGCTCAAGCAGCGCATCCACCGTAGTGATAATCGTACAGGGCTGCTCAGAGATGATGAGCCTGATGGCATCCATCCTCTCCTTCGTCAGAAGGTTACCCTTTATGTCTGCCTGGAAAAAAATAAGGTCTTTAGCCGGATAGAAGCCGACACGCGTATCATAGATCTTGTAATCCTCAAGAAGCTCCCGCGCACGTGCCTCATCATAGGTGACAACAAGACGGATCCTGTTCTCTATATCTTTGGGCAGACCAAACACGAGATGAAGCTTCTGCGACTCAGCGCATCCCTCAACCTCGACAATACCATTTCTCTTCGCAATATCCTTTTGTATCTCTTCGAACTCGCCTAACCTGTGGAGCGGATCCAGATACCTCTTATTCATTCAAATTCCTCGTTCTTATCTTCTACTCTTCTGTCTTCTTCTCAGCGATCTCTGCGATTTCTTCAGAAACCTCCTTCTTCTCAGCAGCCTCAGCCTTCTTATCTTCCCTAGGCGGCTTCGGCTTCTTCTCTTTCTTTGCGTTATACAGGTTCATTGCCTTGTCAGTCTCGCCTGCAATCATGAGGCGTATTGCCGAGACCGCATTCTGGCAGCTCTCGTCAACCAGTTTCCTGTCCTCACTGTCAAAGTGACCGAGAACCCAGTCTGCCAGGTCCCACTGCGCAGGCTTCTCACCTACACCCATCTTCACTCTGGTGAATCCTTCTGTCCCGGTGTGGGCAATGATATTCTTGAGGCCATTGTGGCCGCCTGCACTGCCCTTCTCACGGATACGGAGCTTGCCCACTGAGAGATTGATGTCATCACACACAACGATGAGTTCCTCGTCCACATCTATTTTGTAAAAATCAACTGCCGCCCTCACGGCCTCTCCCGACAGGTTCATGAAGGTCTGCGGCTTTAACAGCACCACCTTCTGGCTGTCAAGATAGCCGGTTCCGTACAGTGATTTGAACTTTGCATTATTAATTTTTATCCCGGCAGCATCAGCCAACACATCAACTGCATCAAAACCGATATTGTGTCGTGTATTCTGGTACTCCCTGCTTGGATTACCAAGTCCAACTATGAGATACATATCCCCTCACTCCTCTAAAACATTCAAAGACTCAATAATTGCTACGCAATTCTTTCGTTAAAATATCGCAGCTACGCTGCTATTTTATATTGTTCTTCGCACTGCTCTATGCCTCTTAAGCGACAATAAACACTTTGTATATCAAAGTAAATATAAAGAGCCGCATTTGATTCTATCAAATGCAGCTCTCTGTTGCAATTCCACTTAGTATGCTCTTTGCTTATTCCTCGCCGTCGAAGCCTTCTTCGAGAGACTTCTGATACTTATCAAGGATAAGTGTCTGTATTTTGTCTCTTGTTGAACTGTTGATGGGATGTGCGATGTCTCTGTACTCACCATCAAGCGACTTACGACTGGGCATTGCAATGAACAGACCATTCTCACCTTCGATGACCTTGATGTCGTGTACTACGAACTCGTTGTCGATCGTAATCGAAACAACTGCTTTCATCTTGCCTTCCCTAGTGATTTTCCTCATCCGTACATCTGTGATATTCATGGATGGTAGCCCCTTTCTAATTGCTTCTTTGGTCCCCAGCTGCCCGTCTACAGATGTCGTTTTACTATATTAATTGAGTTACTAACAGTTTGAAAAATAAAATCAAACGTGGACTTTTATTATATAACAAATCTGTCATTTGTATCAAGAACTATTTTTATTCCGTTCTCACCTTTGTGGTAAGAATTAGCGCGGATAGTGTCACCGCTCTCAACAATGCAGTTCTCAATATGAACGTTATCGCCAATATACACATCGTTAAGAATAATTGAGTTCTTGATATAACAATTACTGCCTACAAATACCTTCTTGAACAGGATTGAATCCTCAACAGTACCATTTACAATACTACCAGAGGAAATAAGACTGTTCCTGATACTTGCGCCCACGTTGTACTTCGCGGGTGGCAGATCATCTACTTTGGAATACACATCAGGATACTGATGGAAGAAATAGTCCCTCACCTCAGGCTTCAGGAAATCCATATTGGCCTTGAAGTAATCATCTACTGTCGCAATGTTCTTCCAGTAATCCTTAATCTTGTATCCATATATTCTCTTGATATCTCTGTAACGAATAAGGATGTCGCGCACGAAGTCGTACCTGTCTTCCTCTGCGCACTTTTCAATGAGTTCGATAAGCTGACGACGCCTGATTACATAGATACCGCAGGAAACAGTATTGCTCCTTGCAATAACAGGCTTCTCCTCAAACTCCTCAATCCTGCTCTCTTCATTCATCTTCAGGATTCCAAATCGCTCTGCTTCCTCATTCTCGCCAAGTTCCTTGCACACAACAGTGATATCGGCCTTCTTCTCAATATGGTACTCGAGAAGCTTGTTGTAATCCATCTTATAGATACCATCACCTGATGCAATGATTACATAGGGCTCATGACTGCTCTTCAAAAACTGAAGGTTCTGATAGATGGCATCAGCTGTACCTCTGTACCAGCTGTTGTTGTCATGTGTCATAGTGGGAGTGAACACATAGAGTCCACCCTGCTTTCTTCCGAAATCCCACCACTTAGATGAAGAGAGATGCTCGTTGAGACTTCTTGCATTGTACTGTGTAAACACTGCCACCTTCTGAATGTGTGAGTTCGTCATGTTGCTCAGTGCAAAGTCAATACTTCTGTAGCTTCCTGCTATGGGCATTGCAGCAATCGCTCTCTTCATAGAGAGTTCCTTCATGCGGTGATTGTTACCACCAGCTAAAATAATACCTAATGCTCTCATCTCAGTTCACCTCCCTTGATAAGACTCTTTCCACTCTCGAGACGTCCGCCGGGATAATCCTCGGGGGAGGTAACACCTGAAATCACTATATTTTTTCCAATGGAAACTCCCTTGGGAATGAACGAGCGCTCGCCCACCGTTGCGATTCCATTGCTGTAGATATCAGGTGCAGTCTCATTGGGTGCTTCATCGCCATATCCAAGCTTGACGCCATCCTGGATCTCAACATTCTCAGCTACGATACCCTTGTAAATCTCACATCCCTCACCAATCTTCGTCTCGTTCATGATGATGGAATCCCTGACAACTGTGTCCTTGCCAATGACAACACCGCATCCGATTACGGAATTATAAACCTTGCCGTAGATGGATGAACCCTCACCGATGATACACTTCTCAACAACACTGTCGCCTGAGATGTACTGTGGAGGCAGGGTGTCACTCTTGGTATAGATTCTCCAGTATTCCTCGTAGAGGTTGAACTCGGGAATTATGTCGATAAGCTCCATATTGGCTTCCCAATAAGAATTGAGTGTTCCAACATCCTTCCAGTAGCTGTTGTACTCGTATGCAAACATTCTCTCACCCTTTGAATGGCAATAAGGAATGATATGCTTACCAAAATCAAGATTGGGCTGGTCCGCCTGTGCGATGAGTGCCTCCTTGAGAACCTTCCATGAGAAGATGTAGATACCCATGGATGCAAGATTACTTCTCGGGTTGGCCGGCTTCTCCTCGAACTCGGTAATCCTTCTCTCCCCATCTGTAATCATGATTCCGAATCTCTTGGCCTCCTCGATGGGAACAGGCATGACTGCAATTGTGACAGCGGCATCATTCGCCTTGTGGAAGTCAAGCATGACCTCATAATCCATCTTGTAGATGTGGTCGCCAGAGAGAATTAGTACATACTCTGGATTGAAACTCTCCATATACTCAATGTTCTGGTAGATGGCATTAGCGGTTCCTGTGTACCACTCACTGTTTACGCTCTTCTCAAAAGGCGGAAGCACAGTCACGCCGCCGATATTCCTGTCAAGATCCCAGGGAATACCGATGCCGATATGAGTGTTCAGTCTGAGAGGCTGGTACTGGGTCAGTACACCGACAGTATCGATTCCCGAATTGATACAGTTACTCAGAGGGAAATCGATGATTCGGTACTTACCGCCAAATGACACTGCTGGCTTTGCAACCTTTGTTGTCAGTACGCCAAGTCTGCTTCCCTGTCCACCAGCGAGCAGCATGGCTATCATTTCTTTTTTAACCATATAATCACCTCATATATTTGATTAAATAAAAACTCGATAGTGTATTATATCACCTTTTCAGGATATATGGGATATTTTTTGATTTTCCCCACTATTCCAAGATGTTTTTTGTATATTTTCAACAAAATATGATCCTCAAAACCAACATCACCACAGTTGTCTGATTTGTTATTTTTTGATAGAATGATTGCATATGTGGGCTTTAATTCTGCATATTATACACAATGAATTATCCCAAGTGGGACAGAAAGTTGAGAATAGGATTATGAAACAATTGATGTTAGGCAACAAGGCCTTCGCGAGAGGTCTTTACGAAGCCGGCTGCAGCCTGGTCTCAAGCTACCCTGGAACCCCCAGTACAGAGGTTACAGAGGAAGCTGCCAAGTATGATGAGATCTACTGCGAGTGGGCTCCCAATGAGAAGGTTGCAATGGAGGTTGCATTCGGTGCATCCCTTGCAGGCAAGAGAGCATTCTGTGGAATGAAGCACGTTGGTCTCAACGTGGCAGCAGACCCTCTCTACACAATGGCATACACAGGTGTCAACGGTGGTATGGTCATCTGCGTATCAGACGACCCTGGAATGCACTCATCACAGAATGAGCAGGATTCTCGTCACCACGCAATCGCATCCAAGGTTCCCATGCTCGAGCCCTCAGATTCACAGGAAGCATGTGAATTCACCAAGCTCGCATTTGAGCTTTCAGAAGAGTACGACACTCCCGTCATCATCAAGATGTGCACGAGAGTTGCCCACTCACAGAGTATTGTGGAGACAGCGGAGCGCGTTGTCCCCGACACAATTCCCTATGAGAAAAATATTGCAAAGTACGTTATGATGCCCGGCAATGCAATCCGCCGTCATCCCTTCGTGGAGGAGCGCACAAGAAAGCTTCAGGCTCTTGCTGAGAACTGCTCCTTCAACAGAGTTGAGATGGGTGACACAAAGCTTGGTATCATCACATCATCAACATCATATCAGTATGCCAAGGAAGTTTTTGGCGACGGCGCATGTATCTTAAAGCTCGGAATGGTCAATCCACTTCCCGTTCAGCTTATCAAGGACTTTGCGGCAAAGGTTGAGAAGCTCGTAATCATCGAGGAACTCGATCCCATCATCGAGAACCACTGCAGGACACTCGGTCTTGAAGTGACAGGCAAGGACGTTCTTCCTATGGAAGGAGAGTTCTCACAGAATCTTATCGCAGAAAAGCTCGGCGTGGAGGTTCCTGCGTTCAAGACTCTTGGCGAGGCCCTTCCCGGCAGACCCCCTGTTATGTGTGCAGGCTGCCCTCACAGAGGACTGTTCTACACACTCAAGCAGAACAAGCTTAATGTTCTCGGCGACATCGGATGCTATACACTCGGAGCCGTAGCTCCTCTTGCAACAGTTGATACAACACTCTGCATGGGCGCTTCCGTAAGTTCAATTCACGGCTTCAACAAGGCTCTCGGCGAGGATGCTGAGAAGAAGACAGTATGTGTCATCGGCGATTCAACCTTCATGCACTCAGGCATGACTGGTCTTGCCAACATCGCATACAACCAGAGTAATTCAACAGTAATCATTCTTGATAACTCAATCACAGGTATGACAGGACATCAGCAGAATCCCACTACCGGATACAACATCAAGGGTGACCCGGCTGGCAAGATTGACCTTGAGGCACTCTGCCGCGCAATGGGCTTTAACCGTGTATCTGTTGTTGATCCTTACAATCTTGAGCAGTGTGATAAGACAATCAAGGAAGAGCTTGCGGTTGCCGAGCCTTCAGTAATCATCTCAAGAAGACCTTGTGCTCTTCTTAAGTATGTCAAGCACAACGCTCCTCTCACTGTGGACGCCGACAAGTGCAAGGGCTGCAAGGCCTGCATGAAGCTCGGCTGCCCTGCTATCTCATTCAAGAATGGCAAGGCTGTCATCGACAGGACGCAGTGTGTGGGCTGTGATGTATGTTCTCAGCTCTGCAAGTTTGGAGCAATCTGTGGAGGTGAAAAATAATGACTAAGAATATTATGATAGTCGGCGTTGGCGGACAGGGCTCACTTCTCGCAAGTAAGCTTCTCGGTTCTCTCCTTCTTACAGAAGGCTATGACGTTAAGGTTTCAGAAGTTCACGGAATGAGCCAGCGCGGCGGTTCCGTTGTTACATATGTTCGCTACGGCGAGAAGGTTTACTCTCCCATCATCGACAAGGGACAGGCAGACTTCATCGTTTCCTTCGAGGAGCTTGAGGCAGCCCGCTATGTTGAGTATATGAAGGCTGATGGTCAGATTGTTGTGAACACACAGCAGATGGACCCCATGCCTGTCATTACAGGAGCAGCAACCTACCCTGAGAATCTCATCGAAAAGATGGCAGCAACTGGAGTTAAGGTTGATGCAATCGACTGCCTGTCACTTGCCCTTGAGGCAGGTTCACCCAAGGCAGTTAACATCGTTCTCATGGGCCGTCTCTCCAAGTACTTTGACATGCCCATTGAGAAATGGCAGAAGGCAATCGAGGCCTGCGTTCCCGCTAAGTTCCTCGAGCTTAACCAGAAGGCTTTCATGCTTGGCAGGGAAGCTGAATAATCAGAATTGTCCTCTCATATTTTTTCAGCGAATGATATCAGGAGGACGCAGCACAGAAAGTTAGCACGAGATGTGCATAACACAATACACTAAACTTCAACTATTAAGGAGGAACCATGAAGAATTATTTCCAGCCCGAGATCGAGACAATGCCTCTCGAGCAGCTTCAGGCACTGCAGAGCGAACGACTCGTTGCTCAGGTTAAGCACGTTTACGACAACGTTGCTTACTACAGAGAAAAAATGGACAAGGCCGGCGTTAAGCCCGAGGATATCAAGGGTATCGAAGACCTTCCCAAGCTTCCCTTCATCGAGAAGGACGAACTCCGTGACCAGTACCCTTATGGATTCCTTGGAACTCCCCTCTCAGAGGTAGTTCGTATCCAGTCTACTTCCGGAACAACAGGAAGAAGAGTTGTTGCTTTCTATACAATGGATGACATCCGCGTATGGGACGAGTGCTGCGCAAGAGCAATCGTTGCTGCTGGCGGATCAAACGAAGACGTTGTTCACGTATGCTACGGCTACGGTCTTTTCACAGGCGGTCCTGGACTCAATGGTGGTTCACACCTTGTTGGTTCAATGACACTTCCTATGTCTTCAGGTAACACAGAGCGTCAGATTCAGTTCATGCAGGATCTTGAGTCTACAATCCTCTGCTGTACACCTTCATACGCCGCAACAATCGGTGAGGTTGTTAAGAAGAAGGGCGTTAAGGATACACTTAAGCTTAAGTCTGGTATCTTCGGTGCAGAGCCTTGGACAGAGGAGATGAGAGCTGACATCGAGAAGACTCTTGGCCTCAAGGCATTCGATATCTATGGTCTTACAGAGATTTCCGGCCCTGGTGTTTCCTTCGAGTGCGAGGAGCAGAAGGGTATGCACATCCAGGAAGACCACTTCATCGCTGAAATCATCAATCCCCAGACTGGCGAGCAGCTTCCCGAGGGCGAGGTTGGAGAGCTTGTATTCTCTTGTATCACAAAGAAGGCATTCCCTCTTCTGCGTTACCGCACAAGAGACCTCTGCCGTCTCACAAGAGAGAAGTGTTCTTGCGGACGTACTCATGTGCGCATGAGCAAGATCATGGGACGTTCTGATGACATGATGGTTGTTAAGGGCGTTAATGTATGGCCTTCACAGATTGAGCAGGTTATCTTCCAGCTCGGCTACCAGGCTAACTACGTTATCGTTGTTGACAGAGAGAACAACAAGGACTCTATCGAGCTCAACGTTGAGAAGACTCCTGAGATGGCAGCAGATCCTAATTACGATGTAGAGAAGGCAACAAAGGAGATCGTTGCAGGTCTTAAGTCAATGCTCGGCATCAAGGTTGACGTTAACATCCTCCAGCCCATGACACTCGTTCGAAGCGAAGGCAAGGCTAAGAGAGTTGTTGATAAGAGAAACCTCTACACAATGATGTAATTGATGAAATTGATATAGTTAATGGAAGTATTGTAGTTAATGGAAGTATTGTAGTTAATGGAAGTCCTTGACCACCGTCTGGTGGCCAAGGACTTCTTCTTGTTTCTATGGTTTCTTTTGCTATATTTCTTCTTACCGCGTCTCTTCTTGCTCTACTATACAACGGGTGATGTTTGTTTCTGGATTCTCCGTTGCATTACTACTTCCCGAGTG
>DCHL01000087.1:30300-30808 GCA_002317595.1 Lachnospiraceae bacterium UBA1753
CTACTTCCCGAGTGACATTTTGTACAACGGGTGATGTTTGTTTCTAGATTCTCCGTTGCATTCCCTGGGCAATAGGAAACCCGAGCAAACAAGATTATTTACATAGCTCGCTGGGATAAAAATGAGGCTCGCCATATCAGGCAAGCCCCATCAATCTATAAACATATTAACTTCCCTAACGGGCACCGTAACCACGAAGCCACATATTCCCAACAATACTCTTCTATCACTCAAGAAACTCCCTCGTCAGTCGCATCACCTCATGCAGGTACAGAATGTCTGCCATGGCATTCCCTGTCTCCAGCGAGTGGTTAGCATTTTCAATGATATGAAGAGGAAGCTTAAGCCTATCACACCCGTTCTTAACAACTGAAGTCTCCACCCAGCCATCATTAGTTCCGTGGAACACGATTCCCGAACCAGAAGAAGATTCTCTCATCGAATCAAAATCTAAACCAGTTAGATTGTTCCCCTTATTCTCACCCAGAAACTGAAATGTAGCCTCAAC
>DCHL01000087.1:30893-32093 GCA_002317595.1 Lachnospiraceae bacterium UBA1753
GCATACGCCCCAGCCACAACAGTTCCAACGCTCTTCCCTATGAAAACAATCCTGTCATAGGATGCAAAATCGACATCCGTTAGTATCTCACCAGCCTGACGAAGGGCATCCTCAAACACAGCTCGCATCTTGCCTGCATCGCCCTTAATCGAACTGCTAATCGGGAGATTCTTATATGGCACATCCACGACCTCGTATCCCAGTTCCCTTGCCAGTTTCCTGGAATAATACAGGAGTGGCTTGTCAACATGATAACCCACACCTGGAAATACAACTGCCAGTCTACTCATCAAATTCTCCTTGTATCGCCCCAGTAAAGCGGACATTCTCAATCCGCTTCGCTTCGCAGCCTGCGTTCAAATTGCGAAAAAACACCTTGTAATCTCACCGCTTAATAATTCGCAATCCCTCTCGCGTCGTCAATGAGCACCACGCACCCCGGCTGTACATTCTTCACAATCTGCAGCATGAGAGATTCATCAACCGCAACACATCCCGCACCGCCGGTCGGTCTGCAGTGAATAAAAATTGCTGAGCCAGCTCCTGGTACACAGGCCTGATTGTAGTTGAGCGCAAGTGCATAGTTGTAGGACTGACCTGCACAAAGCAGATTCTCTGCACTCTTCCAGTCCTTTACAACATTCTTCGTGCTCACAAATCTGTTGTAATATGCAGATGAGGGATCATCCACCCAGTAACAGGTCCCATCCACCTGTGTATAGGACAGCAGTGTTCCCGGATTAGCCTTGATTCCGAATCCAAAGAGGAAGCCATACTGACCACGTGGAGTCTTGCCATCTCCTTCTCTACTCTTTCCTATTCCATTTCTTCCAATAGTAGCGTCACCACTGAGAACCTGGAAAAAATGTCCGTCCACGCCTTTATTGTGGAGGGATACTGTTGCAGAACTTCCATTTGCAACAACGGTAAGTATCTGATTTGCAGTTGCAGCAACCTTGAGATTATCAGCCCAGTCAGGAGGCGTTGTGGGTGATGCACCATATACCGTCTGTGCGCCACAGGCCAGTACAAGAAGTGCGGTAAAAATGACCGCTCTTATTTTTTTCCAAAATAACATCTATAGTTCTCCAATCGGTATCTTCCATACCTTATCAAGCAGCCAGGCAAGTTTCTCCATCCCCTCGGGATAGCATCCTCTTCCCTCTGACTTATATTCATCCTCATCAATGGAGGCCTCCA
>DCHL01000111.1 GCA_002317595.1 Lachnospiraceae bacterium UBA1753
ATATCTTTTCCATATTTCTTATATTCTAAAGCCTGAATTGAAATTCTTTCCTTTTCAGGAAACTCTTTCTTAGATTCAAAATGCACTGGAGTTAGGAACGCCTTGGGATGGCTTGTTTTACGGGATGGCTGATACTCGTATAGATCCACAGCCTTGGCTGACAAAAAAGAGGAGCAATCGCTCCTCTTTTGTCTTTAGCTCATATCAGGTGACAGAAGATCCGTCCCCCTTTCACCGCTACGGCACAATCACAAACGATACCTTCACCCGCGAGTCAGCAGTGACTCCATCTCGCCCTTTGAACATCACGGTCACGGGCACTGAAACCTTTCTCCGCTTTTTAGGGCTGAACTTCAGATTATTTTCGACGAGAGTTCCGTATAGATAATCAACAGTCCCATCTTCCTTGAACTCAGCCTTCACCTCCACATCTGTGATACCATCCTTGTTGATATCAAGTGCTCCCATGACATCAGCGATGGTATATCCGGCAGGAATATTCAGCTCAAACTGAGCTCTTTTGTCAGTATCGCCCAAATAAAGCGACTTGCCATTGCTGCCCTTTGCAAGAGAAACCTTGGGCTTGCGCTGAACTACCTTGACTTCAAACTCATGATATCCAGCTGCATCATACTGATAACTGTTCCCGTAATATGTATAACGATCATTTGCACGATCCTCTGTATAGCAGACATCCAGATCATTTGAACCGATTTTGACCAGTGCAATTGCTTTTACACTGTAGCTCTCTCCCGCCTTCATGGGATTTTTCGCTGCAAGAGCCGCAAATTTACACTTATGTGTATCCACATCGAAAACTTTAATATCATCAAAAAAGCTATTATCAGGATCAGCAGAATTCATAGAGTCTCCGTCGAAGACGATTGAATCTACATCCGAACCGCTGGGATAGTATTTAAGCTTTGGCTCCAGAACAAACATATATTTTGACAGGCGGGATATTGCCTTGGAAGCATTGCCTGTTTTATAGTCGTTTACCATACCCAAAAGTGCGTCTGTGTCCACAGCCAGATTGTCCACTTTGCCCTTTGTCTTGTACACGACCCTCGGAGTTTTGTTCGTGATGGTGATGATGAATTTGAGAGCTTTCAGAGAACTCTTTTTGTCCGCCGTCTTTGGAGTGAATCTGAAAATATACTTCCCAGGCTTCACGCTGGTTGAAGCATCAGAGAGTTTCACAATTGAGCTCTTGATATAATAGCTGCCGCTCTTGCCGCTCTCAGTATCTTTTACAAGTGCAAACGTCAAAAGATTTTCTGAGAGAAGTTTCTTCGCATCACTATTTGATGAAATAATATCATACTTATCTTCGTTGATCTCTCCAACAAAGCCCTTCATATAATCATCACTCAGATTTGTGTCGAGCCAGCTAATGTATTCCGACTCGAACGCGGTGTTGAATGTTATCTTGTCATCTCCTTTCTTGATCTTCATATAAGGTGTCTTCACCTTCACTTTGAGCGTCACCGGAAGACTCTCGCTCCATTTGTCGGATTTGAGTGTCAGCTTTGTGCTGTCGCTGCTCTTTTTTCCGTTATAAGTAAAACACTGACCTGTCACTGTTGCGGACCAGTCAATATCCTTCCCATCTTTTGTGAAGGCTATATTTTCAACCTTCCCATTAAAGTCAACATCAAAGGAGCTATTATTACTATTGAATTCATTAACAGTCTTGTCCACATTTCCGTTGATACCGTAGATCTTCTTGTTTTCATCCAGGATGACAAACCTTGCCGTCCTGTCATTTGTCTTCGGAACAACAGTTTCCGAATAAACCTTTAGCTTCGGAACCTTGTAATTCACAGGGAGCTTCACCTTCACTGTCACGGGATCCTTGTAGCCCTTGAGATAAAGGGTCAGCTCACCCGAGGCAAGCTTATTATCCTTTAGCTTTTTATCGGCTATTCCCAGCTTGTCCCCATCCGCAGTGAAACTCAAACTGTAGGTATAGGTGTTCTTCTTTTCATTGATATCAACAACGTCTTTTTCAACTTCATTTCCGTCTGCATCTTTCACTTTTGTTTTATCAATCGTGAATGTAAATCCTTCACCAGAAGCAGAGCCAGCCGCATCCTCCCAGATAAACTCTTCCGCAGAACCTGTTTTTCCAAAGACGTTATTATCATTAGTAGTAGGATTCAAATACGGCGTACCCTTCAAAATCAGAGCCAGTTTTCCTTTGGCATCTGTAAAGAAGAGGTTGTAGTTCTCAACCGTCTTCACCGAAGCCTTCACCTCGTTCTTCTTCGGCGTAATCTTGATAGGGAATGAATATTCGGCACTGACGCTCGAATCATCACTCACCACTTTCACTATCATATAATAAGTCTTTGCTTTCTTTAGTCCCTCCTTTGGTACAACGAAGTATTTGTTTTCGTTTTCATTTGAACCCTTGAAGCTGCTCACATCAGAAGTGCTAGAATACGAAAGGCTACCATCGGAATTCTGAGTACAGGTATCCGCAAACATAACACTTGATATTTTTGTTCCATATACCGGTACTATTTCAATTGGTGTATCAGTTTTCTGCGCAAGCGCCTGTCCTTCAGTCGTATTAAAATCATAGGCTGTATTCACAGTCACCGATTTTGTGGAAACCTTAGGCATGAAATCAACCACCCTCACACCTACTTCAGCGCTCTTTTCAGTCAGTCCATCGTTTACTTTGAGCGTGAGCATTGCCGAGCCTGTAGTATTTTTGATTTTCACAGCATGATTTCCTTCTGCATTAGCACTGCTGTCAACACTCGCAAGCTTTGAGTTAGAACTCTCAAAGGTATAATTTACCCCCGACGAAATCCTCCTTCCGTCCGAGTCTATGAAAACGGGCTTTAATACCACAGTTGTTCCCTGGAAGGTTTTGGTATCGTAGGTAAAGTTCGTTCCTGTCACATCATTCTTCACCGCCGAAGGCGCCGAAGTATCCACAGCAAGGATCTGAATCTTTTTCACCAGTCTGTCGTTACTTGAATACAGTGTCAGCGCACAGTTCTCGAGATCCTCATCGGAGACGATTTGTTCCCCGATCAGATCCACGTCCTTTATGAACTCGCCGCCATTGTAATGACCTATACACAGGCTGTGGAGCTTCAGTTTCACGCCTTCCTTGTGCGCTTTGTAGGCAAACAACTGATCTACGCCAAATGATTTGCCATCCGATTCGCGTACATAGTAATGGTGAGAGGTATCTATATCCACGTCCGCAGGAAACTCTTCCCACGTATAAGAGATATGATAATTGTCCTTCGTTCCGCGTCCATTAAAATTGAAGCCGGCAGTTACCAGTGCGCCGTTCCTGTCTGCCTCGGTAGAAACCGGCACCACCGCAGTTTTGCCGTCATCAGAGATCTGTGCGCCGCCCTGTATCTTTTCTGTTTTCTCACCTTCCTTGTATGTGTATTCGTCAATAAAACCCGTGATAATACTGTCAAAGGATCTGAGTTTTACCTTCTGTTTGAATGTCAGGGGATAATATTTCTCACTCACAGCAGCTGCTATTTTGACAGCATATTCCCCCGCCGTGCCATCTTCCGATTTCACCTTGCTTTCAGCCACTCTCGGAAGGATGGTTGAAGGATATGCCCATTCCCAATCAGAACCAAAACCATATTTTGTCAGGTCGATGTCTGAGAGCCTTTTCTGGGCATCAGTAATAGCATATATTTCGGCCTCGGCAGGAAGCTTTGGAATACTCTTGATTTTCAGAGTGATTTCCTTTGCTTCACACTGTCTGTATTTTTCAGAAGACTTTGGTGTGATGATGATCTTTGTCTCGCCTGTTTTCTTCAGCTCGATGTATTTTTGCGTGCTCTCTTTATCCTGCACGATGGCCGCTATCCTTGATTCTACAATCCTCACGTCAAACCAGGCGAAAGGATCTCCAATAATATTACCGTTTTTGTCGGCAAGCTTCAGTTCATACTTATCACCCTTTTTTTCGAAGGCAACCGTGAAAGTACTCGCATCTGTTTCATCCTGCACACAGTCATAGCCTCGGTAAATGGTTTTTCCATCGCTATCTTTGCCTGTAACCTTCCTGTCCAAAAAGCCTGCAACTGAAAATTCCGTAAAGACGTCAGTCTCGTCTGTTCCGGAAGTAAACATCGGCGCTCTGTCAGGCTCAGCGTAGCTAATCGTATTTATTAGGGTTTCATAGCCCTCCTCTGTGTCTGTGAGATCTGCATATACGTTGACTTTCGACAGATAATAGGTGACATTCTTGCGAAGGTTTTTGAAAGAGAGCTCGACCTCATAGCCATTTTCTTTTGTGAAGATGGCTTCTTCTGACTTTATTTCCTGTCCCTCGGAATATGTTTTGAAGTCTCCCTTGTCACCTTCCTCGGCCAGCTGGGCCACAACCTTTATCTTGTCAAGATCCCCGGGTGTAATGAGCTTCACTGAGACCTTGTTCACATTGTCTGCGGCTGAATATGAAACATCAAGTCCTCCCGGCGTCGTAGTATCATAATCAACCTCATAAGGAGAATCAGCCGGAGTCACAATACCATTTTCTACAAGAAGAAGATTATCTTTGCCAATAGCAGTGGATTTTATGTTTTCAATTTTTGTAGTAGGGACTACGGAAATAGTTGATGCATTATCACTCGCCAGCATAATCAAATAATCATATTTATTTCCAGCACCCCAGGAAATATCTGACCATGTAAATCGTAACGCATTATCGACAAGTTCTATTTTATTAGGGCTCTTACATGTATCTGTTTCCCAAATTCCATTATTTGGACGCAAGTACAATTTGCTATTCGCTGCCCACTTAGCCAAATCTTCCGTGTTTTCAAAGCCTGTGTATTCAGCCACCAAACTGCCGCCAGTGATTTTTGGAACCACCTTCACACTTATTGTGTGTTCTTTGTTTCCTGTGGTGAATTCACACTCTGAAATATGCTCTCCATCTTCTGAATCTGCGATATAGCCCACATATTTGGTATTCGGCTTCAGATTTTCAAATACTATGTTATAGGATTCAGAATTCTCTGAAACCGAAGCATCACTTAACTGTACAGCTGCAGGCTGATCAGCCTTTCCTGTAATATCTTTTACATAGTAATGAATAACATCTTTAAGCGATTTACCTGACTCAAGTAATGCCTTCGCATCTTCATCCGCCGAAAGATCAACAGTAAGCTCAGCCGACGTACCTACAAACGGCAACCCATTCGCAGACAAGGTAAGCTTATTCTTCGCTGAAGCAGTGATAAATGAGTGCTTATCCTCTGCCACAGATGCATACTTGTCATCTCCTTGAGTATTAAACTTACGCAGCAATGAAGAATGAATATAGTATTTTGTATTCGGTTTCAGTGCTCCATAAGCTTTAGAATCAACCTCTGCCGAAATGCCATTCTGAGAAACAGTACTAACTGCTTCAACATCTCCAATATCATTTCCATAAGCATCCTGTAATTTCATTTCCAGCTTATAATCAAAGGTTCCGGTATCGATAGGATCTCCGGTTTTTGAAATCATCACGGGAACCTTGACCCTGAAATCGCCAATGTAGGCTTCATCACTATCGCCGGTATAATTGAAACTATAAAGTCCTGCTGAATCTGTAGTAAAGCTTTGGTTCTCCTTGCTATCATCTGACAGCGTAAGCTCTTTTCCATAATATGTAAGCTTTAGATCTGATATCGTATAATCTGTAGCTGCTTCAAGTTCATCCAGAGTGTAGTATACCCTGATAGTGCTCTTTTGATCGCCGTTATACTCAATTTTACACTTAGGATTTGCCGTATCGCCCCAGTACCAAATATTGTTCTCTTTTAAAGTTCCACCAGTAACAGTATTCACATCCACACTGCATGCAAAGGCTCTGCTTTCGGAAGAATCCTTTTTCGTCACCTTTCCTTCAAGCTTCAGCTTGCTCGCATTAAAGAATCCTTCATTAAAATACATTGCGTCTTTATATGGATATTTAAAGAAAGTATCCCAGTCTTTAAGAGTCACCAACAGCCTGGCAGAATTAGTTCCAACATAAGGACTAAGTACATTGACTTCAGCCTTCTCTTTACAGGCCTTTGTCGTAAAGGTCAGAGGTTCCTCAATGGGAGTTCCGTCCTTGTACTGAGGCGTGATGATATCTTCCTCATAAAAATAGGTCTTACCCACATTGGATTTATCGTATTCATTATTATTTTTCAAAAAGAGGATCTCGTATGTTGTGCCCGGTGCTAAACCGTAGCCATATGTTTTACGTGAATCAATTTGCGGGCACGCATCCCATTTACCCTGCCTTTCAGCACCAGCGTCAAAATAAGACCATACAGTATATTTTTGCGTTCCCTTCTCACGTAAAAGGACTTTACATACATCGCTGTCCAAATACTCAAATTGCAGACATACATAATTAGAGCCTATAACAGGAGTAAAATTACCTTCATCTTTAAATTTATCTGCAATGACAACTCTTCCATAAGTTCTTATCTGATTGCTGACAGTCTCCCCACTTTCATCCTTTGAGTTGTCAGAAATAAGGATGGCAACAAGATCAGGATCAGTACTGCTATCGCCTGTTTTTTTGTACAGCGTCGCTCTGATCCGATAGCTCTGATTTTCACCAACAGAACTAAATGTCTTATAGGGGAGAGGTACACCTTGACCAGTTTTATCAAAATCCCAATCCTGATGTCCAAATTCGTCATAGGCGCCTTCTTTAAAAAGCTGAACTCTCACAAAATGATTGTTCTTAAAATCATCACTAATAGCTGTATTATCTGAATTCGCTACATCCACCTTAAAATATAACCAGTCTCTATGATTTCCAAAATCAAATTCATACTTCTTTCCCTGAAATGTAGCTTCATAGCTTCTTGAAGCTCTTATAGCACTAGCAATCTTCCTAGTCGAACCAGATCAGGTATCCACAGAAATATCTTTCAAAACAGCTTGGGGCATCTTCTGAGAACATACAATCTTCGCCTTTGTATCTGTTTCTACTCCGACCACCTCAAAAGCGTTGTATATCTCCCCACCGTCTCTTTTTTCAAGTTTGCTTCCGTCCTGCTTCACTGAGACATCCTTTGTCTCAATCTCAAAGTGGCTTTCCTTCACAGAATTTTCTGTCTCGACAGCAAAAGATTTGTCTTTGCATATATCATGCGCATACTCAAACACCACCGGCATCTCTGCCCTCAGCTCTGTCTCGAAATCCGTCTTGCTTGAAATGGTGGTTTTCACCTTATCAAAGACAAAGCTGAACTTCCCTGTTGTTTCGCCAAGATTTGTTCTAAGCTTTATATAATAGGTTCCCGGAGTCAGCTTTGCAGTTCCATCCAGGGACTTGAACATGCTTGAATACCCAAAGCCTCCAGCATCTTGGGCAAACAAAGTAGTATGCCTGTATTTTTTTACTGCATTTCCAAGCTCTTTTTTCCCCGCGTGATCTAATACCTTCTGTTCGCTTTCGTCTATCAAATAGACAGCATCCTTCTTCGTGCTTCCAAGCCCACTGAAAAGACTGCTATACACTTGCTTTGACGAATGTGACAGATAATAATATCCCGGCTCAGTGATAGTCACAGCATAGTAATGTTCAGAATTCAAATCAAGATTTATAGAAGTTCCAGGCGTTACAGTTTCAACAGACTCTGCTGCCCCAAGCTTTACTGAATAGTATTCTTTACCAGATGAATAATAAAGCTTCAGCAAATATGAATCGCCCTTCTTGATGTTTCCAAAGGGGCAGGACAGATATGATGCAGCAAGATTAGAATCAATTGTTTTTGACCAGTCTATCTTTTGATTGTCATCAATGCTATCCAAGCTGTACAATTCCCATTGAATATAATTATTCTTTGCATATTCCATGCCAAGCGCCATAAACGGCATATCCTTCGGCGCAGTATAATAGAAGTAGTAAACAGTACCCGCGAAAATTTGATACTCTTTTGCTTCGCCGACAATCCTTTCCGGCACAGTCTTCCCAAGAGAAGAAAGGGTCAGGTCAGCCTCTTTTGCTTTGATCAGGATATATACAGTCTCTTCTTTTTCCAGAAAATCTGCATAATCAATTGATTTTACAGTAGTATCTTCTCTGCGCTCCTCAAGCTCATCTACACTGCCCGCATCCTTCGATCCAATATAATATGAACAGTCAAATGATACACTTGCGTCCGCACTGTTGATCATATAAAAGCCATTTTCAGGCGCAGTGAACTTGACCCACTTGCGTGAGCCCTTCGTGATTGTACCCAGTCCATCTCCCAGGCTCACAGCACTTGATAGATCCCAATCACGGATCTTCACAGTCACGGATGTCACGCCATCACTCAAACCAGGAATCTTGATAAAGTACTCATCGTCCGCTCCGAACTTAAGTGTCTGAACATCTGAGGTTCCGTTTATCTTGCATAATTCGGTTCCTGTTTCATCATCATCGGCAAAGTTGACCAGATACGCAACCTGTTCACCACCATCCTCATTTTCAAAGGAAAAAATGGCCTCGCAGTTCTTTGAAGCAGACGAAAGCACAGCGATATACTCCGTAGTATTCGTGACAGTGATAGTTTTAGTTTTGCTCTCATCTGCTATATCCATACAAGGAGTTTCTGTGACCGTGATCTTTGCCTTTTCGCCATTTTTCCAGGTCTTATCTGTGGTATACACATAAGCATATGCGTTTTGGTTTTTGCTCAGGAAAATAGGGCTTCCGTTTTCTTCCGGATACTTTCCTATTGACTGCGCACTGGCATACAGATCAACCTTGACCTTTGACGGAAAGGCAAACTCATAGTACCCATCCTTTGCTGCCTCAAAGTGATACCACTTTCCGCCGCTTACGCCCGCAGTGATATCAGCCTCCAAAGCTTTTCCAAGCTCCAGTGTTCCGCAGCCATCCTCCTTGCTGTGCTCCTTTGCCACATAGTTGCTCTCATCTTCTATTGTCACTTTCAAAACCGCATTCTCACTGCAGCTTGAAATCAAACGATAAAAGAGTACCTTGCTTTTTTTCAATCCCTCTGCAGTCAAAGATGCTGAGTAAGAATTTCCTTCACCCGCAACAGAGATTGATTTAGTATCGCATGTTATTGTAATATTGCTCTTATCCGAGCTCAGATTTATATCATAATCGCCTGACGCAGGTATGGTGTATGCATAGGTCTTGCTCTCGCCTGCATTAAGTATCAGGTTGGTTTCCTTCCCTGCTGCCTCTGCCTTTGCCAGTAAGGCTTTTCTTCCCGTGGCAGGTTCAGAACTGCTTGTATTTTTGATCTTCAGATACAGCGTTCCAAAATCTATGCTGGAATTGTCCATGACCTCATATATTGAAGCAGAGCTCTTATCCTCAAAATATGGATCTTTTGCATCTGCATCCTTGTAAAGGGAAAATGAGCACTTCTTATCAGAATTTGCGGCATCAAAATAATAGTCTGCCTCGTCATCCTTGATTACAAACGAATACCAGACCTCGCCACCTGCAGGTATTTCCTGAACATCAAAGCTTGTTCCAATTTCTTTTTGGATAGCCTCTGGCGCACTAGCGCCGGATCGGTTTTCCGAATTGACATCGTCAGATGAGCCATCACCATCTGCTTCTGGCGACTCCTCCAAAGCCTCATCCCCGAAACTGCTCTCCTCATCAAGCACGACAGCTTCATTCACATTCTCAGCCGCATAAACCGGCATCGCCGCCGTCGGCAGCACAGTCACAGTCATAGCCACAGAGAGAAGAATAGACAGCAGCCTTGCCTCCAACTTTCCTTTTGCCCTCATAAATTTAGTCCTCCTTTATACACAAACACTTATATAAAATCTCTCTTCCTTTGAGCATAATCATATAAAGAGACATATGTATCTAATTTGTCAGTTTTCCATCAATAGCAAAAAAATTCAAGTATTATTTTGTCAACCAACTGGGGGCGGCGATAAATAACCAATTTGGATCAATTAGAAAATAGTGTTAACCTTGTAAAACAATAATATCTCGCTTCGTCATAGTATAGGTTCGTTCATGCTTCCTGTTCTATAACCCAGTACATCAAGTGCAACATATGAAAAGCCGTATTCCTTAAACTTCCTGTAAACTTCCGTTCTGATTTCCTCTTTCATGAATTTATCAAATTCTTTCGGATCAAGCTCAATTCTGGCCATCTCGCCATGGATTCTCACACGAAGCTGATGGAATCCCAGGTCAATTAATAACTGTTCTGCCCGGTCTACCATCTTGAGCTTTTTCTCATTGATCAGATCACCATATGGAAATCTGCTGGATAGACAGGCAAAAGACTGCTTTTCCCATGTAGGGATGTCAAGTTCTTTTGAAAGAAGGCGGATTTCATCCTTTGTAAACCCAATATGACGCAAGGGACTTTTGATGCCTAGCTCCGCCACTGCCTGAAGACCTGGTCTGTAATCACCATTGTCGTCCAGGTTTGAACCCTCCAAAATTTCTGCAATCTGCTGCTCCTTAGCAACAAGACGAATCTTCTCAAATAACTCGCGCTTACATAAATAACAGCGGTTCTTTGGATTATGAGAGAACCCTTCTATTTCTAATTCTTCAGACTTAATCACAAAGTGCCTGATTCCCATTTTTTCACAGTAATCCTTGGCCTCATTTAACTCTCGTTCTGGAAAAGAGCATGAAGATGCTGTAACGGCGATAATTTTATCTCCAAGGGCTTGCTTGGCCGCATACAACAAAAATGTAGAATCCACGCCACTTGAAAATGCTACAGCCACGCTTCCGAAATCTGCGATGTATTTCTTTAATTCGTCATATTTGTCCCATAATTCCTGATTCATTATTGTTCTCCCCGGACTCCCGTGAGATCCTTTATCACCTCACCAGCTATTATTAAACCTGCCACTGAGGGAACAAAAGCAACACTGCCCGGAATATCTCTCCTCTCCGTGCATTTACGCTCAGCACCTGGCGGACATATACAATTGGTTCTACAGCTTATTGACATATCCTCAAGTGGTCTTGTCGGCTTTTCTTCAGAGTAAACAACTTTTAATTTTTTCACGCCTCTTTTCTTCAGTTCATGCCTCATCACCTTCGCTAACGGACACATTTTTGTCTTAAATACATCCGCCACACGAAATGCGCTGGCATCCAGTTTATTTCCAGCGCCCATGGAACTGATAATCCGTACTCCTTTTTCCTGGCACTTCATCACTAGTTCAATTTTTGCAGTTACTGTATCCACAGCATCTACAACATAATCATATTCCTCAAATGGGAATTCATCTGCATTTTCTGGTAAGAAAAAACACTTATGTGTGTTCACGGTAACATCTGGATTAATTTCCAGCATTCGTTCCTTCATTACCTCAACCTTGTATTTGCCCACAGTCTTTCGTGTCGCAATAATCTGCCTATTGATGTTAGTTAAGCATACCTTGTCATCATCAATGAGATCAAAATTACCCACTCCACTTCTGACAAGGGCCTCACAGACATAGCCGCCTACGCCGCCGACTCCAAATATTGCAACTCGCGAATTCCTCAATTTGTCCATTGCTTCTTCGCCGAGCAGTAGCTGTGTTCTTGAAAATTGATTTAACATATATCCTTGTCTCCTTTTCTTCACTCACCTATTATGGCACATTCACGCTTTGAAAAGAAGTATGATTCCCCATCGCATTGAACCTTACAGAAGAATTCCCACGTACTCGTATCCTGCATCTTCTACAGCTGCCTTGATGAGAGCCTCATCAACATCCTTTGTGCTAGTGATTGTCACAAGGTTCTCCTCGTGGGAAGCAGCTACGCTCTCAATACCCTCAATTGCCTCAAGAGCCTTCTTCACATGCGCCTCGCAGTGTCCACACATCATTCCATTTACTGTAATCTTCATTTCTCTGTCATCCTTTCCATTCTCAATTTTTTCAGTGCTGCTAACTTCCTTTTTTATTAAATCGCCCTTTAGGTCGCTTTTAATCATTTTGTCCCTGCTGCCGTCATATACCTTTACAAGGTTTAGCCTAAGCGCATTTGAGATAACGCAGAAGCTTGAAAGGCCCATGGCAGCTGCTCCAAACATTGGATTCAGTGTCCAGCCAAAGGCTGCCACATAGCAGCCAGCCGCAAGCGGAATTCCAATTATGTTGTAAAAAAATGCCCAGAACAGATTCTCATGGATATTTTTTATTGTTGCTCTGGAAATCCTAATTGATGCCACCACATCAAGCAAGCTGTTCTTCATCAGCACAACGTCGGCCGCATCTATGGCAATATCCGTTCCCGCTCCGATAGCGATTCCTATATCTGCGCTGGTGAGTGCCGGAGCATCGTTAATTCCATCTCCCACCATTGCAACCCTTCCATGCTGCATCAGTTCACGGATAGCCTCTTCTTTACCATCGGGACGCACCCCTGCAACCACCTCATCAACCTTTGCTTTTTCGGCGATTGCCCTGGCTGTTACTTCATTATCACCAGTGAGCATGACCACGTGAATACCCATTTTCTTAAGCTCAAGAACTGCCTTAGCCGAGTCCGCTTTAATGGCATCCATCACAGCGATTGTTCCAAGGAGTTTTCTGTTTTTGGCGAAAAAAATAGGTGTTTTACCTTGGTCTGCAAGCTCAGCAGTTTTTTTCTCAAGTTCTTTACTGTCAATGCCGAGTATTTTTGAGATATAGGCTGCATTTCCACCTGCAATGCTGTTCTCTCCAGCCTTGCCAGCCAGACCATTTCCAGCAAACACTTCAAATTCTGAAGTCACAGTAAGCTCAATATTTTTTGAAACCGCATACTCAACTATTGCCCGAGAAATTGGATGCTCACTCTTTACTTCAAGCGCATATGCGGCCTGCATCAGCTCATCCGCAGCCTCTTCATCCACAGTCTCTTTATCCGCAGTCTCTCCAACTGCGGGAATCACATCTGTGACCTGCATGATTCCGGTAGTTATGGTTCCGGTTTTATCAAGGGCCACAATCTGCGTTTTTCCAACCTGTTCAAGCGACGCTGCGGTCTTAAACAGGATACCTGCCTTCGCTGCAACTCCGTTTCCAACCATGATGGCTACCGGAGTTGCAAGTCCAAGTGCACAGGGGCAGCTGATTACAAGGACCGAAACAGCTCTGGCGATTGCATATCCCACGGTCTGCCCCGCTATCATCCATGCGATGAAAGTAATTACAGCAATACCTATTACTGCGGGAACAAATACACCAGACACCTTATCAGCAATCTTGGCAACCGGCGCCTTAGTCGCCGCCGCATCTGAAACCATACGAATAATACCAGCAAGTGTCGTATCTTCCCCAATCTCTGTCGCCTGACACACCATATACCCTGACGTGTTTATGGTAGCTGCAGAGACTTTATCTCCGGCCTGCTTATCCACAGGAATACTTTCACCGGTAAGGGCCGATTCATTTACTGCACTCTGCCCTTCAACCACAACTCCATCAACCGGAATGCTATCTCCTGGTCGTACCACAAAGTGGTCACCTACCTTAACCGCATCTATTTCCACCTCTTTTTCGACGCCGTCTTCCAGAATCACTGCCGTCTTCGGTGCCAGCTTCATAAGGGACCGCAGCGCATCCGTGGTCTTTCCCTTTGACTTTGCCTCAAGCATCTTGCCCACTGTGATGAGAGTGAGAATCATCGCTGCTGACTCAAAGTAGAACTGATCCATAAAGTACATTACTCTGTCTTCCTGTCCACTGTATGCAGCAGATGTCATTGCAAACAGGGCAAAAATACTGTATCCATATGAAGCCGCCGAGCCAAGAGCAACGAGAGTATCCATGTTGGGCGATCTGTTGACCAGTCCCCTAAAGCCACTTATGAAAAACTTCTGGTTTATGACCATTATGATTCCTGCAATCAGCAGCTCATACAGTCCCATGGCCACGTGGTTTCCACTCATGAATCCAGGAAGCGGCCAGTCCCACATCATATGTCCCATAGACACATACATTAGTGGGAGCAAAAATATGACAGATGCGATTAATCGCCTCTTTAGTTTTGGCGTCTCTGTGTCCTTAAGAGGATCATCCTTCGTTTCGGCATTCTTATGGTTGCTGAAATTTGCAGATTTCACGCTTGCACCATACCCTGCTGCCTTAACTGCCTCTATTATTTTTTCCGCTGGGGCACTGCCCTCAACACCCATGGAATTAGTGAGCAGACTGACAGCGCAGCTGTCGACTCCTTCAACGGCGTTTACCGCCCGCTCGACACGTGCCTGGCATGCTGCACAGCTCATCCCCGTTACATTAAACTGTTCCATTTTTCTCCTGATTCAGTGCACGACTGAGCATAGCCCATGCCATGACGCTGTTCCCAATTTGTTCTATTTCATAAGTTTCTGGATGGTGACGACAATTTCATCAATAACCTCGTCGTTCCCTTCTCTGATACCGTCAGCAACGCAGGTCCTCATGTGATTTGCCAGAAGTGCCTTATTAAAACTGTTTAGTGCAGAGGTAATGGCGGACACCTGCATGAGGATGTCTGTGCAATACGCGTCATTTTCAAGCATGCCCTCAACGCCTCTGACCTGACCTTCGATTCTCTTAAGTCTGTTCATCAGGTCCCTGTACTCCTTTTCATCTCTGTCCTTGTGCTTTCCCGAGCAGCAGGGGCATTCATCTTTGATTTCCGATATATTCTCTTCTACTGTATTCCTGTTATCTGACATTGTTCCCTCCAAAACAAAATACCCCCACCGGGTATCATCGTGTAACCACAATGTATACCCTGCGGGGGTATTTGTCAATCATTACTGATCAATATCTTTTACAAACAGGAACAGGCTCTGAGTGTTATCCGTATAATCATTTGCCGGGATTATCTCCATCATGACAAGTCTGAAGGTATCGCCGTACCTACGCCTATAGAACACTGTCAGGTTATCACTGCTTTCCCTGAAATGATTGCCGAGGTATTCAAGACTTGTCTTCTTCAGGTATCCCTCAAGGTCATCAGGGTGGACCTGTCCAGTCGTTCCAAAATCATGCATCCAGGTTGACAGACTCTCAGAGAATCCCATCTCTGGAGTGAGCTCCTTCTCATCCATATTGATTATCTGATAAGTATCCTCAGCGATATTAATCTTAATTATCTTGGTGTACATTGCACACAGTGCAACATGCGCATCTCTCTGGCCTCTCCTGTCGATACCCTTCTTCTGGTAATACTTTGTCTTGGCCTCATACATCCTCTTATCAGCAAGAACCGCCATCTGACGCAGTGCCATCTCAGGCACTTCCTTGTGGGCAACATATCCACAGGAAATCGCCAGCTCATTAACTATCTTACCACTCCAGTTTTCAGTTATCTCTTCGAAATCCTTCTTGATCTCCCTAAGCTGCGAATCATCTGCAAAAATTAGTGCAGCGAACTCATCGCCGCCTGTCCTATAGAGCTTGCCATAGGAACCAAAGCACTGCCTCATGCACTCACAGGCCCCAACCAGGAGTTCATCACCTGCCTCATGTCCCAATGAGTCATTCACAAGCTTAAGACTGTTGACATCCATTGATACATAGACAAAGCTGCTCTTAATCCTTCCCTCATCAAGAGCTGTAACCTCGTCCTCGTATGCATGTCTGTTAAAGAAGCCCGTGAGCTCGTCAGTGTTAGACTTTCTAATCCACTTCTCAACATTCTTCTTCTCTTCGTCTATATTCTGGATTGAATAAATCACTCTTGTAATTGGCTCATTAAGAGAATTACCAATTCTGATGTATTGGGCTCTGAACCAGCCATCTTCCTTATGGCAGAACTCTCCTGATATTATTTTTTCCCCGGACATACGAGCCTCAAGTGTGGACAGGTCAGTAAACGCCCAGAACTTTGCCTTGAGCTCATCCTCAATTCCGTCATACAATCCCTTATTGAGACCAGTGTGCGGGTCGTCTGGAAGGTTGAGCGACTCGGGTTCACTATCCTTCACATCAAAACGCTTGGCCGACCTGTTCTCGATATCCACGTAATTCACATGCGAATAAATACCAGCCATGGAACCTAGTATCTGATACTGGCTTGTTACTTCTTCAGTGAGTTCCTCCCTCTGCTGCCTCATACGATTAATCATCTTGTTCTGCAGCAGAAGGAAAATGAAAATATCAGCTATAGATATCGATACATATGTCGCACCAATATTATAAGCAGACTCGATGCTGGCGCCGATTACCATTGTCAGGATATATCCGCAGACTGCAATCACATCATGCAGTCCGATTATCCTTACATGACAGATGGCATAGCCAGTCATGAAAAACAGTGTAAGAATGGGAATAACAGTGATGATTTCATAGAGTGAAGTAGTCATATAATGACCATCCACAAAGGAAAATGCATTTCCTGTCAGGCCGAAAATAAAAGTGACAATCAAAGACAGTATATTGCACACGAAGCATATTCTGGCGCAGCGCATGACAGACCTGAGCCTGTACATTCCGTCAAGATAACTTCCCAGGTAAAGCACGAATATCGCCGCCAGAATGGGGCCGCCGCATAGGGACATAAGCGTGACGGCAAAAGTCCAGTCACCGTACTTCAGCATACCATCTGACGCCCATACCAACAAGTCGAGAAACAGGCCCCAGATTGTACCCAGCATAAGCGCTATGTACAGTCTCGTCGTGCGGCTGCTCTCCTCCTTCTCGAAGGCAAAGCTAAGCACAAGTATGAGCAGGACACCCATACTGATAACGTCCATACACACAGTTCCAAGTGCACCAAGTGCATTATGGTTCGGCCTGTAATAAAACATCAGCGCAAAGGCAGTGCATGCAATGATACCCAAACTGAATACCCATATTAAAATACTCTCAAGCAGCCTCTTCCAGGAGGTGCCTCCTTCTCTCTTACCCATACCATTATCCTACCACTCAAGTATGTATGTAACAATATATGTCAGTCGTATACCACAACTTCCTTGCGCATCGTGCGGCCGTTGTTCACTGCCACAACTGTGACCGTTCCTTCCTCAAGACCCTTCAGGCGTCCCTTCTGCGTAATCTCAGCCTTACCGGTTCCGTCCTCGACAGACCAGGTAGTCTTCCCGTAGCCGTTCTTAACCTTGAGGGTAATTCTCCTACCGGCATCAACCTCGCTGCTTCCATACATTGTTGGATTGTATACATAGACCGATGCCTTATATTTTTTACCACCAGCGGCTACCGTGACGACTGCCTTGCCCTTGGCAATGCCCTCCACAATTCCGCCGGAATACACCTTGGCATACTTCTGCTGGCGTGCGGAAATGCTGTATGTCTCTTCAAGCCTCGTGCCTGCGAAATTAAGGTCCACAAGTTCCCCGGTATTAATCCTGAGAATCCTCTTCGCATAGGCTGGAGCCGTTACCGTGACATTCAGGTTGTAGGTCAGATTCTCGGTCGGCTTGAAAATAGTGATGGTGCACTCGCCCGCACGCTTTGCCGATATCTTGCCGGTCTTGGTTGCAGTTGCAATTCGCTTATCGGTGGAAGTCACCGTATAATCCCTGCCATCTTCCTTAACCTTCTTAATTACATCCTTAAGGGCAACAGTCTTACTGCCCTTGACCATGGTCAGATCATAGGTCACCACATCCCCCGACACAGTTCCTCCTGCAATCTGCTCGACCTTGGTGTCATCCGCAATCTGGTTCCAGTGTGCATAGAGGGTATGATTGTCCTCAATCGCAACCTTGGATACATCCTTGACTTCAGAGCCACCCTCCTTGGCAGTGAACCATCCGGCAAACTCATAATACTTGTTCCTGAGTGCCTTAGGCATCTCGCCGTAGGGCGCATCAAACACGACATCTCTATCCACTGCAATGGTGTAACCCTCGTTGGCATCAAAGCTCACCTTGGGTGTCTTCGGTGTCCAGTGCGCATAGATGGTCTTGTCATATGCAAAATAGCATTCACTGTCTGCCGTAACTTTCTTACCGCCAGTCTTGTCCGTGTACCAGCCAGCAAAATTGTAGCCATACTTTGTCGGAGCAGGAAGACTGCCCAGCTTACCCGAAACCGTTACTACCTTTGATGAAGTTGCACAGGTTCCCCCATTTGCATCAAAGTTAAGTGCAACATTGACATTCCTGCTATCGGGGGCAACATATCCCTCATCAGCAGTGGACTGCACGGTCCGAAGCTTAATTCTGGGCGCTCCCGTCGCATCCTTATGGAAATCGTGCCACTTTCCTGACTTATCCTTGTAGAAGCTGTGATCATCAGAGGAAGTATTTACTCCCTTCAGGAATCCATAGGTGTACTTGCCTTCAGGATCATTTTTGGCAAGTTTTGAGGAATCTGTGACCATTCTGTAGCTTCCTGATATACTACGGTAGAGCTTAGGGTAATCCCCGTCATCATTCATCTCATAGAGATTAACAACAACCGCCACCTTGGCGCCATGCGTAAGTGCTGTACCGCGTCCCAGGTCCACCTCATAATATCCAGCCTCTTCTACCACTCCCATCACCGGACTGCTCAACAGCTTCTTTCCACTGTCAGGAACGATGTAGCCCAGTTTGTCCGTCTCAGGATTCTCATAGAGCTGAACTGAATAGACCGTGCCCGGTGAAGCAATCTTGATAAGAACTGACCGCAGATACTCCACTGCCGTCTTTGACTTAGGGTTGGCAGCTGTAAAAATATTAGCGTAGGAAGTTCCATACTCCATTTCCTGGTTGAACACTGAACCATCGTACTGATACAGACGGTTCGTGAGCACTCCCGCGCTGGTATCCTTCTCCACCATTTCGAAGGCATATCCCTTCCTGTCTGTCTCGCCAGTGGTATTTGAACCCTTCGCATCCGTTGTCGCATAGGAAATCCAGAAGTATCCGCCATCACTCGCATAACCAAGTTTACTTACCTTCCAGTCCTCACCGTAGGTATTTCTGCACAGCCACGCACCCTTTACCTTCTCTCCATTTACAGTTGCCTCGATATTATCATCCCATCCCACAATCTGAATTGCATGGTTTGCCGCACTTGATATCCTGTGGAAAAAATATTGAGGATACGCCACGCCGTCCCTTATCAGGTTGGCGCTCACAAGTCCATTGCTGGCATAGTAAATCATCGTAACCACGGAACCGTACCTCAGGATATTTTTCTTAACAATCTCCTTCTGTTCCATGTTCATAAAGCGGGCTGACTTAAGATAATAGTCCGAAGAATACTTGGCAGAGGAGCTGCAGTGCTTAAGGTTCCTGATAAGGTCCGGATCTAGCTTATCATTCGAGGATACACTCTTTGAATATGGCGCCTTATCCTCATCCGTAGGACCTACCCCCTGGGCAAAGGTGTCAACCGCAAACTGCGGTGACCCTCCAAAGGCAAAGTCCTGGTAGGGATTTGCCACCTGCGTCGACTCGTATGTCGTTGAAATCGTGAGATAATTCTTGTCCATCTCAAGCGGTCCGTAAGGGTTATTTGCTGTCGCAAGCGGATCCCTAAGGGCCATATTGGGTGTACCATCACTATTCTTTGCGGTGTTATCGTTGTTGTAGGTAAAATAGACCAGCGCACGCTCTGACAGGTCAGGACTGGAAAGATTTTTTCCGCTAATCCCCTCATTAAGGTTGTAGCTTGTCTCCATGGCACCGATGGAGCTGAAGGACCAACAGGTCTCGAAGGAATAGGGTCTTTCCTTCTTAATTACTTTTCCATTGGAACTAACCGTGAGAAGGTACGCACTCTGATCCTTGACACCTGTACTGTAATTGGGTGCGTCGCCTCCTGCGATACATTCAGGGATATAGTTTGACGAAGTATAGGAAATCACGCTTCCTCCTGTGACTTCTTCATCCTCAGCAGCTTCCCCGTCCTCATCAGCTTTCTCAAGTACCTCATCGCTCACCCAGGGAATCTCATCAAGATTCTCAAAGACTATTGCTCCTCCCGCCTCAAAATCGGGATTACTCGCAAACAGTCTCTCTACCGCTTCCTCGTCAATATACTCACCATCACCGACAGCAGGCTCATCCTCTCCTATCGAAGCCTCAAGCATCGCAAGGGCATCCTCAGACAGCTCGTCCTCGTCAAAGGGGATAGCCATCATCTGCACTGCCACCTTTTCTGCTTTTACGTCTTTTGCCGGAACGTCTGCCAGGGAGATCACCGGCGACGAAAACACAGTGGTCACCACCATAGGCAGCACAAGCAGTCTTGATATTCTTGATATTATTTTTCTGTTCATAGCAATTCCAATCCCAAAATGTATAGCGTATTCATCATGTGAATCACTCGGCAACAAGCCGCCGAGCATCCTCTCATCACGACTGCCACATTTCTATGTATTCCTTTATTTGCGGTAACTCGATTTTCAATTCACCTCGATTTGAAGAACAAACAAGGTGCTTTTTTATAAGGCGACTTCTTAGCACTGCGTAACTTGAAGGATTCGTCATCTGTCCCTTTATTTCCTCAATACTCCCAGTCTTTGAATTCACTATTATTCGGGCAAGATCTTTTTCTGCCGCAGATAGCGAAGCCCATATTATCTCGTACTGATCGGCAATAATTGAATCAAATTCATCTATCACTGAGGACAAATCCTTTGACGGATTCTTATATACTAATTCCCCAAGGACCTGATAAGCATATGCATATCCCTTTGTAAAACGCGCCATCTTCTGTGCTTCTTCAGTGGAAACATTAAGTAATTCCTTGTATTTGTAAGTAATCTGAGGGAGGCTCAATGCCCTAACTTCAATTTTGTCACCTCTTACAAAAAAGGAAAGGTGAGACTCTGACGCAAAATCCTCAATATTTTTGGAAAGGCCGGTACATATTAAATATATGCTATTGTCCTGGTTTAATACCATTTCTCCAAAAAATGACAAGAAGGCCGACATCTCTTTTGTTTTTGCTATATCATCTATTCCAATCAGAACGTGGTATCCCTCTTTTGATGCAATAGATATCATTTCTTTTAAGGAAGCTTCTGCGGAAAAATAATTCGAATTTTGTGATAGGCTGACCTCTGTTGCCATAGTCCCACTACCTTTTATTGCAACAAGATTGCCCTCTACACTTCCTTCAGTTCTTATCGAAACCGATTTCTCATAATCATTGATAAAGCTTTCTTTTGACATCATGCCTAGAAGTATACTTATTGGGTCCCCACCTGTTGACAAAGTATATACCAGCCAATCCTTTTCTTCTTTTATTGCATTAATTACCTTAGAATAGATGACGGATTTTCCAGACCCCCTAAGGCCAAGAATTTTATACACATATTTTTCTGATTTTTTCGACTTGAAATTTTGTATTATTTCATCGGCATAATGCATGTCAATATAGGCATCTCCAGCCATTCCAGGTGTAAACGTAAACGGACTCACCATTTTTCCTATCTCCTCGGAAGATTATTGTTATCTTTATTATATTTTGTTATGTTTTGTTAGTCAATTTTCGTTTTGTTATTCTTTGTTATCTTTTGTTATTCTTCGTTGTCCTTTGTTATTTTTGCGTTATCTTTTGTTGTCACACTGAAGTCAGTCAATTAGCTGGAAGACTTTCACTTGGGTCAACTATACCAACTTCCCTTCCTTGAAGTTCCTCATCATCTCATTGGTAAGGCTCGACTCATCGGGCTGAAGGACGATATCCTCACGCCGGGTCCACTCAGCAGACTTGAGCTCGTTGTCATCCATTGTAATTGTATCGTCGCCATCTACATCGCAGTAATATCCAAGGAGGATATCGTTAGCAATGCCCCAGGGCTGAGAGCCGTAGTAACGGATATTTTTTACCCTGACACCTGCCTCTTCCATGACCTCGCGCTCAACCGTCTGCTCAACCGTCTCTCCAATCTCCGTAAAACCTGCGATAAGGGCATTGTGATTGTAGCCACGCCTGTACTTGGTAAGGAGAATCCTCTCACCATTTATTACGCCAACAATGACCGCCGGCATAATTCTCGGGTATGCCGTGTAGTGACAAACGCTGCAGGTCATGGCTCTCTCAACCTTGGAGTGAACCATCCCGCCTCCGCATTTTCCACAGAACTTCGTATCCCTGTACCAGTCACAGATGTGCTTTGCAGTATATGCGGCAAAAATTCTATAGCCGGGTTCTGTATGCGCCTCACGAAGCTCCTTGAGATCCTGCATCTTATAATCCACAGATACTACCTCCTCCGGTACATCTGTATCAAACCTGAAATAGCGCTCCTCGTCGATGGAGAACAGATAGGTGAATGCACTCTCTCTTGACTTCCCATCCGGAAGAGTAATCTCTGACACCTTGGGAAACTCAATCAGTTTATCAGTGCCTGCATAGACCTGATTGGCACGGAAAATAAAAACCCGGTCTCCATCCTCCGCCACAATCCCCGGGTCGTACTGGTTATTAAGCTTATGTGGAAAAATATCCTGTATCATTTTTTCATACCTCTCATAATCATGTGTTCCCTATCAGTTTTCAAAAATAGAGCACGCATCTATTTTACCACTACTTCACCATGAAAATCACTATTATCATGATGTTTTTTCTTGGGAGTATAGCGTTTCTTGCTCTGGCAACGAAGAAAGAAGAAACTTTCATTTCCGTTGCCCCGCCACTGCTTGAGAAACAAGTGAAGGAAGTGAAAGGCAACGCATAGGGAAGAAACCTTCTTCTCCGTTGCCCCGACACTGCTTGAGAAGCAAGTGACGAGCACATGCGGAGAACGAAAGGCAACGCAGATGGAAGATACCCGCATCTCCGTTGCCCCGACACTGTTTGATAAGCCCCGCCACTGTTTGATAAGCAAGTGATAATCGCGTGCGGAGAACAAAAGGCAACGCACAGAGAAGAAACCTTCATCTCCGTTGCCCCGACACTGCTTGAGAAACCCCGACACTGTTTGATAAGCATGTGATGATCACGTGCGGAGAACAAAAGGCAACGCATAGGGATGAAACCTTCATCTCCGTTGCCCCGACACTGCTTGATAAGCAAGTGAAGGAAGTGAAAGGCA
>DCHL01000021.1 GCA_002317595.1 Lachnospiraceae bacterium UBA1753
CGTAAAATTTCTGGAAGTTCACATATAAGTAAGTGCAAGCGCCAGTGGAGAATAATAGGCAGTAGAAGCGCATGAAGGTCAAACGCAGGAAGTTTAATACACAAGTTGAATTTTTTACTCAAATAAGGTATCATTGATGGGATTATACTCGCAGAGCGAAAACATTATACTCGCTATGAGTATATCTATTGAAATAATTCAAAGGAGTAGACATTATGGAATTCAAGATTGGTAGTATTTCAGGCGATGGAATTGGTCCTGAGATAGTCCGCGAGGCAAGGAAGGTCCTCGACACAGTTGCAGCAAAATATGGACACAGTTTTATTTACACTGACATCCTTCTAGGCGGCGCCTCGATTGACGCAACAGGCGTGCCTCTTACAGACGAAGCAATTGCACAGGCTAAGGCTTCCGATGCTGTACTAATGGGTTCCATTGGCGGAAATACAAGTACATCACCATGGTATAAGCTTGAGCCCTCATTAAGACCAGAGGCGGGACTTCTTAAGATAAGAAAGGCTCTTAATCTTTTTGCAAACCTTAGACCTGCAGTTCTCTATCCTCAGCTTGCAGATGCCTGCCCTCTTAAGGGGGAGCTTACAGAAGGCGGCTTTGATATGCTTATCATGAGAGAGCTTACAGGCGGTCTCTACTTTGGTGAGAGAAAGACTGTAGAGGAGAACGGTGTAAAGAAGGCGATTGATACTCTTACATATGATGAGAATGAAATCCGCAGAATTGCAATTAAGGGCTTTGATATTGCAATGAAGAGAAATAAGAAGGTTACTTCTGTTGATAAGGCTAACGTTCTCGATTCCTCAAGACTCTGGAGAGTGGTTGTGGAGGAAGTTGCCAAGGATTACCCAGAGGTTACCCTTGAGCATATGCTGGTTGACAACTGTGCAATGCAGCTTGTAAGGAATCCCAAGCAGTTTGATGTAATCCTTACAGAGAACATGTTCGGCGACATTCTTTCTGATGAGGCATCGATGGTAACAGGCTCCATCGGAATGCTGGCATCAGCTTCACTCAATGATACAAAGTTTGGTCTCTATGAGCCTTCGCATGGTTCTGCACCTGATATCGCAGGACAGAACATTGCAAATCCCATTGCGACAATCCTTTCCGCAGCGATGATGCTTCGTTACTCGCTCGACCTTGACAAGGAGGCTGATGCAATCGAGAAGGCTGTGGACGCAGTGCTTACTGATGGATTCAGGACTGTCGACATCTATAAGGACGGAGATAAGAAGGTCAGCTGCTCAGAGATGGGAGACCTCATTGCAGCAAGGATTTAGTATATGATTAGCATTTTATTTTAGTAAATTATTGGCAATATAAAATAGTATTAAGGAGAAAAATATGAGATCAGAAAATGCAAAATGTGGCGATGCTCAGGCACCCGCTAGATCACTTTTTAACGCACTTGGTTATACAAAGGAAGAGCTTGAGAAGCCCTTAGTTGGTATTGTCTGCTCGTACAATGAGATTGTACCTGGACATATGCACCTTGATAAGATTGCTGAGGCAGTAAAGATTGGTGTTGCAATGGCAGGTGGTACACCTGTAATGTTCCCTGCAATTGCTGTATGTGACGGAATTGCAATGGGACACATCGGAATGAAGTATTCCCTCGTTACCCGTGACCTTATCGCTGATTCTACAGAGTGTATGGCTCTTGCACATCAGTTTGATGCACTTGTAATGATTCCTAACTGTGATAAGAACGTTCCTGGTCTTCTCATGGCGGCTGCAAGACTTAATATTCCCACTGTATTTGTATCCGGTGGTCCTATGCTTGCCGGCCACGTTCAGGGACACAATACATCACTTTCGTCACTCTTCGAAGCAGTTGGTGCTAAGGCCGCTGGTAAGATTACTGCAGAGGAGCTTCTTGAGTTCGAGGAGTGTGCATGTCCTTCATGTGGATCTTGTTCAGGAATGTACACAGCTAATTCAATGAACTGTCTGACTGAGGCAATCGGTATGGGTCTTCAGGGCAACGGTACAATTCCTGCCCCTTACTCAGCACGTATCCGTCTTGCAAAGCATGCCGGTATGAAGGTTATGGAACTTCTTGAGAAGGACATCAAGCCTAGGGATATCATGACAGAGGCAGCATTCATGAACGCTCTTACCTGTGATATGGCACTTGGATGCTCGACAAATACAATGCTTCACCTTCCTGCAATCGCAAGAGAGGCTGGCGTTGAGCTTAACCTCGACAAGGCGAATGAGATTTCGGCTAAGACTCCTAATCTCTGCCACCTTGCACCAGCAGGTCCTACATATATGGAGCAGCTCAATGAGGCAGGCGGTGTATATGCTGTCATGAACGAGCTCTCTAAGAAGGGACTTCTCAACCTTGATGGAATCACAGCTACAGGAAAGACTGTGGGCGAGAATATCAAGGACGTATATAACAAGAATCCTGAGGTTATCAGACCTATTGATAATCCTTACATGGCAACAGGTGGAATCGCTGTACTCAAGGGTAATATTGCTCCTCTTGGCGGCGTAGTAAAGCAGTCTGCTGTTGTTCCTGAGATGATGGTTCACGAAGGACCTGCCCGTGTGTTTGACTGCGAGGATGATGCTATCGAGGCAATCAAGTCTGGTAAGATTGTTGCTGGTGATGTTGTTGTCATCAGATACGAAGGACCTAAGGGTGGTCCTGGTATGAGAGAGATGCTTAACCCCACATCTGCAATTGCAGGTATGGGACTTGGATCATCTGTAGCGCTTATCACAGACGGTCGTTTCTCTGGTGCAAGCCGCGGTGCTTCAATCGGACATATTTCTCCCGAGGCAGCTCTTGGCGGACCTATTGCATTCATTGAGGAGGGCGACATCATTGCAGTTGATATCCCTAACCACTCACTCAATGTCAAGGTCAGCGATGAGGTTCTTGCAGAGCGTAAGGCAGCTTGGCAGCCACGAGAGCCGAAGGTAAAGACTGGTTATCTTGCAAGATACGCTAAGATGGTTACATCAGCTGACAGAGGCGCAGTTCTCGAGGTTAAATAGTATGAATGCAGCTGCGAAGCAGCCTGCGTTCATGAGCAAGTAGCGAAGCGGATTGCGAATGCCCGCTTTAAGAAATCTGCCAGTATTAATGGCAGGATATATATGATAGGAGATATTTTTTATGCAGCTCACAGGTTCAGAAATAATTGTTGAGTGTCTTAAGGAGCAGGGAGTTGATACTGTATTCGGTTATCCCGGAGGCACAATCTTAAATGTATATGATGCTCTTTATAAGCATCCAGAGATTTTCCATGTGCTTACAAGCCATGAGCAGGGTGCATCCCATGCGGCAGATGGTTATGCAAGGGCTACTGGTAAGGTTGGTGTGTGCTTTGCGACTTCGGGTCCTGGAGCAACAAACCTTGTAACTGGTATTGCGACAGCTTTTATGGACAGTGTTCCCCTTGTTGCAATTACTGCAAATGTTACACTTCCTATGCTCGGCAAGGATACCTTCCAGGAGGTTGATATTGCGGGCGTGACAATGCCTATAACAAAGCATGGTTTCATTGTAAAGGACGTAAATATCCTTGCAGACACAATCCGTAAGGCCTTCAAGATCGCATCGACAGGCCGTCCGGGTCCCGTGCTGGTGGATGTCACAAAGGATGTAACTGCAAATATGTGTGAGTATACACCTGCAGTAATTGAGAAGCCTGCACGCGTGAATGATTATAATGATGACGATATCGCAACAGTTGTTGATATGATTGCAAAGGCCAAGAAACCTTTCATCTACCTTGGCGGCGGTGCTGTTATCTCGGGTGCAGCTAAAGAGGTTGCAGAGTTTGCTGATCTCATTGATGCCCCGGTATGTGATACTCTCATGGGTAAGGGTGCCTTTGATGGCAAGTCAGACAGGTACACTGGCATGATTGGTATGCATGGAACCAAGGCCTCGAATCTTGGAGTATCAGAGTGTGATCTTCTTATTGCCCTTGGTGCAAGATTCTCGGACCGCGTGGTTGGAAATGCAAGCACATTTGCTTCTAATGCCAAGGTGGTTCACATCGATATTGATGCAGCTGAGATTAATAAGAATATCAGGACTGATGCATCGATTATCGGAGACCTCAAGTGCATTCTCTTTGACCTGAATGCAAAGATTGTCAAGAAGGATAATTCAGAGTGGATGGCTCATATCAAGGAGCTTAAGGCTAAATTCCCTCTTAAGTATGACAATTCAGTGCTTTCATGTCCTTACGTTATTGAGACTATCGATAAGGTAACAGAAGGAAAGGCTATTATTACTACAGATGTTGGACAGCATCAGATGTGGGCAGCACAGTATTATAAGTATACATCGCCCAGAACCTTCCTTTCATCAGGTGGTCTTGGAACTATGGGATATGGTCTTGGAGCATGTATCGGTGCCAAGATGGGTCAGCCTGAGAAAATCTGTGTAAACATCGCTGGAGATGGCTGTTTTAGAATGAACCTTAACGAGCTTGCAACCGCAAGCCGTTACAACATTCCTATCATTCAGGTTGTAATTAACAACCATGTTCTTGGAATGGTACGTCAGTGGCAGACTCTTTTCTATGGAAAGAGATATTCGAACACTGTTCTTGATGATGGTGTTGATTTCTGTAAGGTGGCTGAGGGACTTGGCTGTACAGCAATCCGCGTTACTACCAAGGAAGAGGTTGAGCCTGCAATCAGAAAGGCTATCGAACTCGGTAAGCCCTGCGTGATTGAGTGCATTATTCCCGAGGATGACAAGGTATTCCCTATGGTATCACCTGGCGGCGCCATCGCGGATGCTTTTGATGCAGACGACCTTGCAGCAAGAGAAGGCTAAATGTTCGCCTGGGCAGTCGAGGACTAATTTAGCCTTACAGCGGGAAAGTTGATATTGATTATTTTTTGCCATAGGTATATTCTATGTGTTAGTGCTTTAACTTGCTAAAAAGTAAAAGTGTTATACGGAGCAATTATAAAAAATTACTATTGTTTATTACAAAAAGGAGAGTAGAAAAATGAGCAGAGTGTACAATTTTTCAGCAGGTCCTGCAGTTCTTCCTGAGGAAGTGCTTCAGGAGGCAGCAGCAGAGATGCTTGATTATAAGGGCAGCGGAATGTCCGTAATGGAGATGAGCCACCGCTCTAAGGTATATGATGAGATTATCAAGGAAGCTGAGGCTGATCTTAGAAAGCTCATGAATATTCCTGATAACTATAAGGTTCTCTTTGTTCAGGGTGGAGATTCACTTGTATTTGCAACTGTTCCCATGAACCTTATGAAGAACAAGAAGGCTGGTTATATTATCACAGGTCAGTGGGCTAAGAAGGCTTTTGCTGAGGCTAAGATTTATGGAGAGGCAGTTGAGCTTGCTTCTTCAGCAGATGAGACTTTTGCATATATCCCTGATTGCTCAGACCTTCCTATCACTGATGATATGGACTATGTATATATCTGTGAGAACAATACAATCTACGGAACAAAGTTTAAGACACTGCCCAACACAAAGGGTAAGCTCCTTGTTGCAGACCAGAGCTCATGCTTCCTTTCAGAGCCTGTAGATGTTACAAAGTATGGTCTTATCCACGCTGGTGTTCAGAAGAATGTAGGACCTTCTGGTGTACAGGTTATTATCGTTCGCGAGGACCTCGTTACGGATGATGTGCTTCCTTGCACTCCTACAATGATGAAGTATAAGACACATGCTGACAATGACAGCCTTTACAATACTCCTCCCTGCTATGGAATCTACATCTGCGGTAAGGTATTCAAGTGGCTTCTCAAGAACGGCGGACTTGAGGGAATTAAGGAGCTCAACGAGAAGAAGGCAGCTATCCTTTATGATTTCCTTGATCAGTCAAAGCTCTTCAAGGGCACAGTTCGCAAGGAAGACAGATCACTTATGAATGTTCCCTTCGTAACTGGTGATGCTGACATGGATGCTAAGTTTGTTAAGGAAGCTACAGCAGCAGGTCTTGTTAGCCTTAAGGGCCACAGATCTGTAGGTGGTATGAGAGCTTCTATCTACAATGCTATGCCTATCGAGGGTGTTGTTAAGCTTGTTGAGTTTATGAAGAAGTTTGAGGAGGAGAATGCGTAATGTTTAAGTATGCTTGTCTTAATCCTATTGCTAAGATCGGTCTTAATGGATTTGATAGTAACTATGTAAAGGTTGATGAACTTGAGAATGCAGACTGCTGCCTTGTTCGTTCAGCTTCAATGCATGAGCTTGAGCTTCCTGAGTCACTTCTTGCAGTTGCAAGAGCAGGAGCTGGAGTTAACAATATTCCCCTTGATAAGTGCGCTGAGAAGGGTATCGTTGTATTTAATACTCCTGGTGCAAATGCTAACGGTGTTAAGGAGCTTGTTTTCGCAGGCATGCTTCTTGCTGCAAGAGATATTGTAGGCGGTATCGACTGGGTTAAGTCTCAGGAGGGCGTCGAGGATGTTGGTAAGCTTGCTGAGAAGCAGAAGAAGAATTATGCAGGAACCGAGATCTATGGTAAGAAGCTTGGCGTAATCGGTCTTGGAGCAATTGGTGTTAAGGTTGCCAATGCTGCACTTGAGATGGGCATGGAAGTATATGGATATGACCCTTATCTTTCAGCTAATGCTGCATGGAATATTTCCCGCGAGGTTAAGCATGTTGTTGATGTAAATGAGATTTATGCTAACTGTGATTACATCACAATCCATGTTCCTCTTCTTGATTCAACAAAGAAGATGATTAATGCAGATGCAATCAAGCTTATGAAGAA
>DCHL01000158.1:0-697 GCA_002317595.1 Lachnospiraceae bacterium UBA1753
AGCTACGAATTTGATTTTGAATTCTTGGCATTAAGTTTAGCGTATCAATATACACACCATCTCCAAGAACAATATGCATCTTGCCAACCACGTCTGATTTATTAAAAGACTGCTTTTTCTTCCATGGCTTAGGTCTATCAGAAACATCAGCACTAACCATTTCTGTTCCCTCTGCAATTTCAGCCTTCCATTTTGCCATGAATCCTTCAATATCTTCAATTGATAGTTTCTCTGTATGATTCAGCAACACATCCCACTGATCAGGATATGCATTCCAATTCTTATCAACAAATGCACTATTACCTTTTTTGAGTGCTTGTCCTTGTAAAGGTAAAGCTATTAGATTACCTATGCTACTTGCAACATCCTGACATGGATACATTCTGTCATAGTATTGAAAAGATTTCAGGTTGATAGATGCTTGCCCTCTATCCAACAACAGGAAACCAAAATTTCTAGCCAATGAAGCTGCAATTGGACGTTTAAAGAAAATCCAAATATGAGCTCCTCTACCAGATCTTGATCGTTCCACAAGCGGAGTAATTCCATTCTTTTCACAAATCATTCGAAGAGCATCCACTTCCTTATGCCATTCTTCATCAACATTTGCAAAATCAGTAGCTTCTGCACCTTTTTCATGATTGTCAAAATCAAATACTATAAACCTGCACGTTCCATCAGGAAGTAACGGATATAC
>DCHL01000158.1:817-1253 GCA_002317595.1 Lachnospiraceae bacterium UBA1753
CACAATCCTCACAACTTATTTTCTCACCTCTCTGTTTTGGACAGGCATAATCATTCCACCTATTATCGCATTGAGGAAAATAACCACCGTTACGTCCTCTTTTTGCATATACATCTGTCCTTCCCCAAAACATAGAGAAGTAATTGTTCGCGTCATCTTTTGTTATAAAACGTCCAATAATTCGCTCACCCTGGTCCAGATCATATTCAGATAAATCCTCTATCTTTTCTTCAAATACGCTTTCTTCTGAAAAAGCTATATTGGCTTTTTTAAGTTTTTCCTTTAGCATTTTATTTTCATCCTGTAACTCTCTTACAAGCTTCCTAAGCGAGTCCAGATTTTGTGCTTCAATATTCATTTTTCATAGCCCTCGCTTTCTATATCAATTAGCCTTCCCTCTTTATGTATGTAATTTCAATATCATAACCAAGTGATT
>DCHL01000158.1:1336-4260 GCA_002317595.1 Lachnospiraceae bacterium UBA1753
CCTTTGTAGTATTGATATCCTCTGCTATTTGTACTTGTGTTTTACCCTGCTCAATACACTTTGTTTTAACGTCCAACTCAATATTATTTCTTACCATAAATGCTTTCCTCACAAAAATAGCGGTTATCTTTTTCGTATAATTTATAGTACATAAAAATCGGAGATTTATCAATCAAAAAGCAAATTTCGGCGTACAGCCCCTTACTTCTCCGCGTACAAAATCCCATAAAAATAACCTTTCAGCGTACCCTATACGAACTGCGCCAAAAGGTCAATTTTCACTACACCCGTATTCAATTTTTCATTTCATGCACATATTTTACAGGCTTATTTTTATAATATGTTCTAGCAAATATAGCCCTCAAACCCGCATAAAATCAAGGTTTCTTCGACAGCAAGCAAACACTCTCCACATGCCCCGTCCCAGGGAACTGGTCGATGGCGCAGGCCTTCACCACCTCGTAGCCACCCTCCTGCAGGAGGATGAGGTCGCGGGCGAGGCTTGTGACCTTGCAGCTCACATACACAATGCTGGGTGCACCATAGGCAATGATCTTAGGAAGCGCCTTAGGATGGCAGCCGTCCCTGGGCGGATCCAGAATAATGAGATCCGGCTTGTCTTCAGGGGCACTGAGACCATCGATTACCTTGAGCACATCACCTGCAACGAACTCACAGTTATGTAAACCATTCTGTTCTGCGTTTTCTTTCGCTGCACCAACAGCTTCTTCAATGATCTCAACTCCGATTACATGGTCAGCGACGGGAGCCATCATCTGAGCAATGGTTCCAGTGCCGGAATAGAGGTCAAAAATTACCGGTTTTCTCTCTAGCAAAGAGTCTGAGCCATCCACATTCACAGCCGCAAGTGCATACTCGCGGGTCTTCTCATAGAGGACCTGCGCTCCAAGAGAGTTGGTCTGGAAGAATGAGAATGGTGTGATTCTGAATTTAAGTCCAAGAAGCTCCTCGTAGAAGTAATCCTCACCATAGAGCACCTCTGTTCCATCGTTTCTTACCACATCAGCGATTGAATCATTGCTGGTGTGAAGAATACCAGCGATCTTCCCCTTAAGCACACCCGAAACCTCAAGATTATGTAAACCATTAACCCATTCAGTCAAATCAATATCCATCTGTGTTGTCGTGACGATATCTATGAGAATCTCTTCTGTCTTCACTCCTCGGCGCACAAGAAGGTGCCGCAGATATCCTTCATGACGAACTCTGTGAAAATAAGGGATATCCCGCTGCGCAAAGTAATCACGGGTAAACTTAAGTATCGCCCTATAGTCCGGATGGACAAGCCGACATGAATCTACCGTGACGATATCGTAAAAGCTCCCCCGCTTATGCATTCCAAGAGCAAGCGGACCATCCTTATACTCATCACCAAAAGTGAACTCCATCTTATTCCTGTATTCTTCCGTGAGTGGGCTTGCCAGAATGCCCTCGTACCACTCGTGATCACACTTGACCGAAGAGGTCATCACCGTCTCAACCTGCTCTCTCTTAAGCTTCAGCTGTTCTTCATAGGGCAGATTCTGATATGTACATCCACCGCACTGACCAAAATGAGGGCAGGGTGGATCGATTTCAACGGGAGCACGCTCAATTACTTCAAGAAGCGCACCCTCAGCTTTTTTATGACGGATTTTGTTTATACGGCAGGATACCAGCTGACCTGCAACCGTATTTTTTACCGTCACATACTGAGCCTTATTATCCTGACTTTCATCGCTCTGGGAATTAGCACTGTTTTCAGCATTACTTTCCGAAATGACTCTTCCAATTCCCTTGTTTGGGAATTCAACCCGCTCTATTCTTGCGTTGACTATCTGTCCCTTTTTCACGTGTAATATCTCCTACTATTTATTATATAAAAAACCATTTCGCAATAGATGAAATCAAACCATCTCGCAAAATATGAAATCAAACTTATCCCTCAATATATAAAATCAAACATTCTCGCCTCATAAACAAAGTGTAACATCCCCCTCCAGCCGCATATCTAAAAATAGAGATGGACATGACTGCCCATCTCCACTAAATGCCTAATTCAGAAAATGCAAAGCATTTCCACAAACATATTTTACTTCTCTCCAGACTCCTCTTCATCATCCTCGAAGTAGTCCTCATCAAGCTCATCCTCGAAATCGTCATCGAAGTCGCTGAGGTACTCAGGTGTGAAGTAGCAGTATACTGCATAGCAGATTGCTGCAATCGCAGCGATGCCTGCGATAATGCCAAGAACAACAAGGATTACATTAACCTTCTTCTTCTCTTCCTCAGCCTTAGCCATCTCAGAAAGCTTAATTGCAGCGAGCATATCACTTGCCTTAAGTCCACCGAGCACATCCTTGGATGAAGGAAACTCTATCTTCTTAAGACTCGATGCTGCACACTCAGAACCAGTCTTAGCTGCCGAAAGAACTGCCTGAAGCTTATCGAAATTAATTTTCATAATGGTTCCTCCCTTGTTTAATATGTAGACACCCAAATATATAAAAACTACTATTACAATATCATATCTTTACAAGCTTTGCAAAGCCTGCAAACATTCTCTTAACTCCATATTCGTCAAAGTTCACTACCACTTCGTAGTCCCTGTTTCCCTTGGCCACACTCTCTACAGTGCCATCGCCGAACTTTATATGACGGACCCTGTCCCCGGCACCATAGTCAGGTGCAACAGGCTCTGCAATCTGTGAACCCTTCTTGATTGCAACAACGCGCTTGCCAAGACCCGAGGTTCTATTATCAAGACTTCCATAACCGCTTCCGCCACCCATGGGGAACGCCTTCCCAAATCCAGGATTAGCAGCTGGGCTCGGTTTGAATGAAGGCTTCGGTCTGTCGGTATCCTTAATCTTCGGGTCAGGAATCTTCATATCCAGAAGACCAAATGGAATCTCCTTCACAAA
>DCHL01000158.1:4469-5515 GCA_002317595.1 Lachnospiraceae bacterium UBA1753
AACTCAAGTCCCTTTGCATTGTGCATTGTCATGATGAGCACGCGCCTCTCCCGGAGTTCGCGCTCCTCTTCAGCAGTAAGAGCGCCCTCAATCTCGCCACCCTCACCTGACGAACTGATGTTATTGCCTTCAACACCGTTCTGTCTCATGAAGTCAACAAGGTCTGGATGCTCTGTGCTCTCCTCATATACTGTGAGCGCCTCCTTGAGCTTATCCACGTAATCAAGCATCTCCTGGAATTTCTCAGGAGTCTCCGCTTCCTTATCCATATATTCACGGTACTCTGTCTCTGCGATGATTTCATCGAGAAGCTGGGCAAAGTTCAAGGTCTCCATCTTGGAACGCAGCCTATAAATCATATATGCAAAATTCTTAATTTTTTCCGCGCTCTTACCAAGTCCGGGTACGTCATCAGCAAGCTCGCAGGCTTCAACAAGCGGGATTCCGCGCATGATTGCGTAGCTCATCACCTTGTCGACGCTGGCATTTCCAATTCCGCGCTTAGGTACATTGATGATACGGTTTGTTCTCATGTCATTGACACCACTTGCCACAGTGAGCAGGTAGCTAGTGAGGTCCTTCACCACCTTGGTGTCCCAGAACTTAAGGCCCTTCACAAGCTCGTAATCAATACGAAGAAGCCTGAACGCGTCTTCAAGTTCCTTCGACTGAATGTTGGTTCTCATAAGGATTGCGCAATCTCCGTAATTGATGCCATCCCTCTCAACTCGCTTCTTAATATCCTCAGCGACAAACATGGCCTCACCCGCTGCAGTGTCAAGCTGCCTGAAGTGAATCTTCGCGCCTTCCTCGGCCTCTGTCCAGAGACGCTTAACCTTGCGTCCTCTGTTGTTGGAGATGACCTCATTGGCAGCCTCAAGAATATTGCCACTCGACCTGTAGTTCTGCTCCAGCCTGATGACAACCGCCTCCGGGTAGGTCTGCTCAAAGTCGAGAATATTGTGGATATTGGCACCTCTGAATCTGTAGATTGACTGGTCGTCATCACCCACCACACAGAGATTCCTGTACTTCATTGAGAGCAG
>DCHL01000072.1:0-1983 GCA_002317595.1 Lachnospiraceae bacterium UBA1753
CTTAAAGATACTGGTCCTGTAGCCGAACATCATCTCCTCGGCATACATATTGATGATTGCTCCATTGAGGGCAACCACCTCTGCCTTTTCGAGGACCTGCGATATCTCGCCGCCGTACGCTCCTGCATTCATTACAAGGGCACCGCCAACTGTTCCAGGGATGCCGGATGCAAACTCAAGGCCTGTAAGGCCTGCCTCTGCAGCAGCAGAAGCTGCTGTACTAAGCATCGCACCACCCTGGCAGATTATCTTATTTCCTTCAACCCTGACTTCCGTCATATGCTTATGCAGAGAAACAATCGCACCACTGTATCCCTTGTCTCCCGCCAGCACGTTGCTGCCATTTCCAAGGACATAATAGTCAAAATCAATGAGACTGAAATAGTAGATAAGCTTTGATATCTCTTCAGCACTCTTGACCTCAATAAAGTAATTGGCCGGTCCGCCAACCCTGAAGGTGGTGTGCTTATCAAGAGGCTCATCAAAGGTTATCTGCGATTCGTCAAGTATCTCCAGCAGCTGCTGATAGAAGGGTGTACTCTTCCTGTCTACCTTCATTAAATCACCATCTTAGCTGAGCCGTAGATTCCGGCATCATTTCCAAGTGTTGCAAGCTTGAATGCAACTCCTCTGCTGCCGTGGAATACGTTTGTTGTATAGTATTTCTCAATATAGTCAAGGACAACCTGTCCTGCCTTTGACACGCCGCCACCGATAACAAATGCATCAGGGTTTACTACGCCTGCAATACATGCAAGTCCGTCACCAAGATACTTTCCAAAGCTGTCAGCAATCTCACATGCAAGTACGTCTCCGTCCTTGACTGCATCGAATACTGTCTTGGCTGATACCTCTCCTGTTCTAAGAACAGAATCCTTGTCTGAGGCTGCAAGTGCCCTGTTGGCAAGTCTTACAATTCCTGTAGCGGATGCATACTGCTCAAGACATCCATGGTTTCCACAGCCACATGCCTCAGGCTCACCATCCTGAACGTGGATATGTCCGATCTCGCCTGCTGCTCCAGTTGAGCCGCATACAATCTTGCCATCGATGATGATTCCGCCACCAACACCAGTTCCGAGTGTTACCATTACGATGCTGTCGCATCCCTGGCCGCCGCCCTTCCACTGCTCACCAAGAGCCGCAACATTGGCGTCATTTCCTGCCATAACCTTCATGCCGCCAAGAAGTGCTGAGAGTTCTCCAGCAACATTCTTCTCTCCCCATCCAAGGTTAACAGCCTTATGTACTACGCCATTACCATCAACAGGTCCAGGAACTCCTATTCCAGCTCCTGCAACCGCATCAGCGGCAATATTTTTCTCAGCCATCTTGGCCTTTACAGACTCAGCGATATCAGGAAGCACAAGCTCACCGCCATTGTCCTTCCTTGTCACAATCTCCCACTTATCGAGGACTGTTCCCTCAATGTCAAATAGTCCAAGCTTTACTGTTGTTCCACCTACATCAATACCAAAAATATACTCTGCCATTTTCTCCACCATTTCTGCGCTTTCTGCGCATATCATAATAACATCTTTATCTATAATCTATAATTCATAACTGACTCTGTGCCAGATTGCACATCGGTTACTCATCACGTCTCTTTGCAAGATTCTCCTGAACTCTCTTATAGAGTTCCTGAGCTGCGTTGTATCCCATCTTCTTCTGACGGTAGTTAACAGCCGCAGACTCGCAGATGATTGCAAGCGAACGACCGGGACGAATAGGAATGTTGTGACATACAATCTTGTTGCCAAGGTACTCAATATACTCTTCCTCAAGTCCAAGCCTGTCGTAATCCTTATCCTTGTTCCACTCCTCGAGATGAATTACAAGATCAACTGACTGTGTCTCCTTAACGGAAGAAACACCGAACAATGACTTGACATCAACGATTCCGATACCACGAAGTTCGATGAAATGTCTTGTGATATCAGGAGCGCTTCCAATCAGTGTCTCCTCACTTACCTTCCTAAGCTC
>DCHL01000072.1:2038-29955 GCA_002317595.1 Lachnospiraceae bacterium UBA1753
GCCTCTGACTTACCGATTCCACTCTCACCAGTGATGAGGACACCCTCACCATAGACATCGATGAGTACTCCGTGGATTGAAATACAGGGAGCGAGCTTAACATTGAGCCATCTGATAATCTCAGCTGAAAATGCCGATGTTGCCTTCGAAGTAGTGAAGATAGGAACCTGTCTCTCCATTGCAATGCGAAGGAAGGTCTCATCAGGCTCTAAGTCTCTACAATAGATAAAGCAGGGAATCTTCTCATCGATGAGAGTTGCATATATCTCCTCTCGTCTCTCTTCTGTCATCTGCTGCATATATCTGTACTCAACAAATCCGATAACCTGAACACGGGTGGTCTCATAATGCTCGAAGAAACCAGCCAGCTGCATTCCAGGACGGTTAATATCAGGCTGAAGAATCTTAACCTTGTCAACATCAATCTCAGGTGTAAGATTTTTCAGATGCATCTTATCAATAAGCCTTCTCAGTTCTACCACTGCCGCCATTATTCATCCCTCCAAAAAAAGAATTTTGTACATACCTAGTTTCTATTGTATCATATTGTACTTACTTTCACTTACTTATTTTCGTGAAAAAATAAATATACGGTCTCTGCGGCCGCCTCATTCATTGAAGGCGTAGCTGCAAGCTGCTCCCTTGTTGCCGCTGCAATTCCCTCCACAGAGCCAAATTTCCGGAGCATTGCCTTCCTTCTGGCGGGTCCGATTCCTGGAATATCATCGAGAATTGACTTAACCTGCCCCTTCGACCTGAGTGACCTGTGATACTCGATTGCAAACCTGTGCGCCTCATCCTGAATCCTTGTGATCAGCTTGAATCCCTCCGAGTGCGTATCGATGGGAAGTTCCTCGTCGTTAAAGTAAAGCCCTCTTGTTCTGTGATGGTCATCCTTAACCATACCACACACTGGAATTGTAAGTCCTAGCTTTTCGAGAACCTTAAGGCAGGCATGGACCTGTCCCTTGCCACCATCCATCATGATGAGGTCAGGGAATTTCGTGAAGCTGCCGTATTCCTTCATGTCCTCACTCTCAAGCTCCGACATCTCTTCCAGACCGTGGGTAAATCTCCTCGTCAGCACTTCTTCCATGCTCGCATAGTCATCAGGACCGATTACTGTCCGTATCTTGAATCGCCTGTAGTCACTCTTCTTCGCCCTACCCTTGTCAAAGACGACCATGGAACCAACAGACTCGTATCCACTTATGTTGGATATATCAAAGGCTTCCATGCGGCTCACCTTCTCGAGGCCGAGAAGGTCTCCAATCTCCTTGGCAGCACCAATTGTCCTGCCCTCCTGCCTTCTGATTTTTTCCTTATCCTGGGTGAGGACCATCCTGGCATTTTTCTCCGCAAGTTCAATAAAACGCTCCTTCATGCCAATTTTGGGCACTCTCAGGCTAACCTTCGAGCCACGCTTTCCTGTGAGCCATTTCTCAATAACCTCTCGCTCCTCGATATCCTCCTGGATCATGAGCTCGCGGGGAATGAAGGGTGTTCCTGCATAGAACTGCTTGATGAAGGTCTGAAGAATAAATCCCTTCGATGCTTCTTCAGCGCCTGTCACATCAGACAGCTTCATATAGAAGTGCTCCCTTCCTATCATTCTGCCGTCCCTGATGAAGAATACCTGTACCACAGCGTCGCCATCCTCTGCATAGAGGGCAATCACGTCCTTGTCCTCTCCATCGCTGCTGGTAATCTTCTGCTTCTGCGCTACTGCCTTCACATTTACCAGAAGCTGTTTGTACTCGCCAGCCTCCTCGAATTCAAGCTTCTCCGAGGCCTCATACATCTTATTTTCAATCATGCTGATGACAGGCGCATAATTTCCATTCAGGAAATCAAGCGCACCCTTTATGCCCTCATCATATGCCTCCTTGCTGCAGTGTCCCTGGCACGGTCCCATACAGCGGTGGATATGATAGTTCAGGCAGGCCCTGTCGTCCTTATTTTTTGAAGGGGATAGCTCAATACTGCGGTTGCAGGTTCTGAGCTTATAGATTTTGTTGATAAGGTCTATCGTATCCTTCACGGCCCCGGCACTTGTGTAGGGCCCGAAATACTTGCTCTTATCCTTTTTCATCTGACGTGAAAAAATTAACCTTGGGTAGTTCTCACCCACGGTCACCTTGATGTACGGATATGTCTTATCGTCCTTGAGCATGGTGTTGTACTTGGGACGATGTTCCTTGATGAGGTTGCACTCGAGGACCAGAGCCTCAAGCTCAGAATCCGTGACGATATACTCGAAATAGTCAATGCGCTTGACCATCTCCTGAATCTTAGGGGATTTCTTCGTGCTCTCACGGAAATATGAACGGACACGGTTCTTCAGGATGATGGCCTTGCCCACATAGATAATGGCATCACGCTTATCGTGCATGATGTACACTCCGGGCTTTGCCGGTAGCTTTTTTAGTTCTTCCTGCAGGTCAAAGCCTTCCATTCATTTCTCCTGTAATCATGTAATATGTAAAATAACCCTTGCAATATTCTAATTATACCCAGTCTATGGTATTTTCATAGATTCTGATTTCATTCTTCATTGCATATATTTTTTTGGCGGGCAGAGTGTCATTTACAAGATACTGCACAGCAAGCTCCACCGATGTCTTGCCCTGTGTGAAGGGCTGCTGGCATATGGTTGCCTTGACGAGTCCTTCCCTGATAAGTGCCTCCATGGCGGGGGTATAATCACAGGCTATCACAGTTATGTCCTGTCTGCCCAGTTCCTTTATCGCCCTGCACACTCCCGATGCGGCACCAGCAAGCACATAGATTGCCGTGACTTCCGGCTTGTCTGTGAGTACTGCCTTTGTCCTCTCATAGGCCAGCTCATCATCATCCTCTGTCTCAATGGTTGACAGTATCTGCATCCCGGGATATCTCTTGCGCAGGCATGAACAGAATCCCCAGATTCTCTGGTTGTGTCCAAGCACCTGCTTGTTGCCAGCTGCCAGAAGCACCTTTGCACTTCCACCCGTGAGAAGTCCCATCATTCCGGCTGCGGTCTCTCCACTCTTGATTCCGTCGGAGCCGACATGACACAGTCTCTCGTCCTTCTCAACATCTGAATTTATGGTAATGACCGGAATCCCTTTCTTAGTGAGTTCATGGATTCTGTCTTCTATTCGCCTGTCATGGATGGCATTAAGTATCAGGAAATTAATCTCAGGTTCCAGCTCATCAATTACCTGAAGCTGTCTTTCAAGATTAAATCCCTTTATTGTCCTGACCGTGACTGTTATTGCATAGTCAGCCGCCTCCTGCTGCGCGCGGTCAATTCCCTTTAACATTTCGTCAAAGAATTCATTGCCCTCCGAACACAGGATAATGCCAATATTATATTTCTTTTTTCTTGCAGCAAGAGCCTTGCCGGCGCGGTTTGGCCTGTAGCCGAGCTCCTCAGCCACTTCCTTGACCAGCTTTTCTGTGTCAGGATTTACACTTCCCCTATGATTGAGGACGCGGTCCACGGTACCCCTTGACACTCCGCTCTTCTCTGCTATTTCTTTTATTGTAACTGCCATATTTTTTAAAAAGCAAGGCCGGTTTTTACACCGGCCCTGTCTGTGTTGTTATTTTATACTTACGAACTTCTCCGCTGATTATCTTATGCGAAAGGGTTCTCTGTAGGATAAGGAAGAGAAGCGGGCTGGTTGTAGCCAATCTCTGATACATCTACGCCGATGTACTTGAATACCTCAAAGAGTGCCTTTCCATAGTGTCCGAAAGCAACTGCTCCGTGATGAGGATAGTTCTTCTGAATGAGTACGTGACGGTAGAAACGTCCCATCTCAGGAATAGCGAATACACCGATACCACCGAATGATCTTGTTGCTACAGGAAGAACCTCACCCTCAGCTACATATGCGCGAAGGATGTTGTCTGATGTAGACTGCAGACGGTAGAAGGTGATAGGTCCGGGAACGATATCTCCCTCAAGAGTACCCTGTGTAACCTCGATAGGAAGGTTACGAGCCATGATTGCCTGATGCTCCATATGACCCTTAACAAGCTTTGAAGAGCATGTATTTCCACAATGGAAGCCCATGAATGTATCCTTAAGAGTGTAATCATACTTACCAGCGATTGACTCCTCATACATGATCTTGGGAACAGAGTTGTTGATATCAAGAAGAGTAACAATATCATCAGAAACTGCCTGGCCGATGTACTCAGAAAGAACGCCGTAGATATCAACCTCACAAGATACAGGGATTCCACGTCCTGCAAGACGAGAGTTTACGTAGCAGGGAACGCAGCCGAACTGTGTCTGGAATGCAGGCCAGCACTTACCAGCGATAACAACGTACTCCTTAGATCCCTTATGAGCCTCAACCCAGTCAAGGAGAGTAAGCTCATACTGAGCAAGCTTAGGAAGGATGGTAGGCTTGTTGTTACCATCGCCAAGCTCTGCCTCCATATCCTTGATAACATCAGGAATACGAGGATCATCAGCATGCTTGTTGAATGACTCGAAAAGGTCAAGCTCTGAGTTCTCTTCAATCTCAACACCAAGGTTGTAAAGCTGCTTGATAGGAGCGTTACAAGCGAGGAAGTTAAGAGGTCTGGGACCAAATGAGATAATCTTAAGGCTCTTGAGTGCAACGACTGCTCTTGCAATGGGAACGAACTCGTTGATCATAGCTGCACAATCCTCTGCATCACCAACGGGATACTCAGGGATGTAAGCCTTGATATTACGAAGAGCCATGTTGTAAGAAGCATTAAGAACACCACAGTAAGCATCGCCACGGCCAGCTGCTGTAACTGAAGCGTAATCTTCCTCAGCTGCTGCGCAGAGCATTGCAGGGCCGTCGAACTGCTGGATGAGCATTGTCTCTGAAATCTCAGGACCGAAGTTTCCAAGATATACGCAAAGAGCATTACATCCCTGAGCCTTGATATCAGCAAGTGCGTTCTTCATGTCGATCTCACTCTCGATGATAGTGATAGGGCACTCGTAGATATCTGTAGCATCATACTTAGCAGCATAAGCCTTTACAAGAGCTTCTCTTCTTCTGATAGTGAGCTCTGCAGGGAAGCAGTCACGGCTAACGCCTACAACACCAATTTTTACCTTAGGTAAATTGTTCATTGAATTAGTCCTCCTTATTTGAAAAAATTAAAGATTGAATTTATTGCTTCGGGATTGTACCCCCGTTAAGCTTCTTTCTATACGGTAACGTTCTCTCCGATGATTCCTACAAATGCATCATCTCCGCAGCCGCCATCCTTGTGAGCGATGAGCCACTTGTTTCTCGCTGCGAGAAGTCTGTCCTCTCCAGTTGCTCCATGAGGAGTCTCAAGTGCGTAGTTGGTCTCCTTGGGAAGTACGATTGTCACTCTGAAAGGAGCGCCATCGATTCCGCAGGGTGCATAGTGAAGAGTTGTCTCATAAATCTGTACTGCTGTTCCCTTAGGAAGGAAGAATGCCTCGATAAGAGAGCTGTCATATGTGAAGTCATCCTTAACATCAGGAAGCCAGCCAAGAAGAAGAATTGCATCAGTTGCTCCAACATTGATCTCTGAGCAGCGATGGTACTCCACAGCATTCATCTTCTGGTTAGAACCATTGCAGTATCCTACCTGAACAGGCATCTGTCCATAAACTACTCTCTGGAACTCCTCATATACGGGAAGAGCCTCAAGTGATGCGTCGCCGGGCTCGTATACTACTGCATCAGAGGGACAGGGAAGAGCCTGCATAGCCTCAACCAGCTCTGTCACATCAATATCAAGAACCTTGCCATACTTGCGAAACGCGGGGTCTGTTACCTTCTTAATTTCCATTGTGTAATCCTCCATTGTGTGCACGTGCACGTTACTTTATTTATTGTATATATTGAACAATAAAAAGTCAATCATGTTTTTAACAATCTGGAGGGGTTTTTTCAATGATTGATAGAAAAATTTTTGCTTTCCGGAAAATTGATTATCTCATCAAGACGCTTGGGATCCACATCAAAATACACGCCGGTACTTCCGTCTACCATGACAACCCGCGCAGCATGTCTCGCCGCATAGACCAGCGCCTTCTGTATTTTTTCCTGATGGGTACTGCCAGCATCAGACCTGCTCGCCAGTACACTGTACAGAAATGCAGCAATAAATGAATCTCCTGCTCCAAGGGCATCCCTGGCTTTCACCTTAAAGGGTTCCTGCTCATAATATGTCTCCCCATCGTAGGCATAGAACTTTTCACTGCCCCTTGTGCCGACCGCAATACTGCAGCCACAGGAAACCGCCTTCTTAAGGACAGACTTAGTCCCCGTTTCATCAAGATGTGAGCAGGAGAAAAATGCATACCTGATAAGGGGCGCAATATTCTCAATGTCTTCATCTGAAAACGCAGCATGGAAATCATAGCAGAGAACAACGCCTTCATTGTGAAGATACTTTATTTTTTCCAGGTCAACTGATGCACAGCGTCCCAGACAGCTCACATCAAATGACTTTACATACTCCATCTCCTCATCATTGAACATGATGGGATAGAGGTCTGTAACGCCCTGCTTATTCCAGTCGAGGAAGACACGGTCTCCATCACTTTTCAGTTCCACAAGGCTATAACCGCTGGAGCCTGACTCATGGTGGCTCCTGCTGCAGTCCACACCGATATGAACCAGGGTTTCCTCGAGAAGCGCTCCGGCCTGGTCATCTGCAAACACTCCAAGAAAGCCGGCCCTTGCTCCACAGTTTGTAGCCTGGCACGCAATATTGTATTCGTTTCCTCCTGGATACATCCGCTTCTGATTCACGTAAATATCCATGGTTGCAACACCTATTCCAAGAATTTTTGGCTCTGACATTACTGTTCCTCACTCCAGAAATCAACTGGTTCATAATCCGTTAATTTAGCAAGGAATCCCTGCTCATCAAGCTGCTGCTGTATCAGGTCCAGAATCTTTTCTGTAGGAGCTGATACAGTATGATAATGATAACCTGAGGTTACATTCATAAGCAGACTCGACTTCCCCGTTGCCAGATTCTCAATGAACTCCTCGATATCGCGCCTGCTCCTGATTCCCATTTCAGCTTTTACTGTGCCATATACTCTGTGATAGATGAATACATCCTCTATCGTTCCGCCGTAATCAATGATGGTGCTCATTTCCTTCTCAACGTCTTCTTCCGTGTGAATCACCTTGAATACACGCTCGGCGCATTTTGCTGACTCAAGCACATAGCCGTTAGTTGTCGCGGTGATGTCATAATTCTGAGCGCGAAGCAGTGTGATATCCTGTACGATGACCTGACGGCTGACGCCCAGCTCCTCCGCAAGCTTTTTCCCCATGACAGGTTCCCTGCTCTTTTCCAAAAGCTGAATTAACTTTTCTCGTCTTTCATTACTTCTCATATTGCACCTCACAGTTCTTCGCAGAGCAAAAAGCTATATGGTTTCTGTATTCTAGCCATTGCAAGTATTTCATTATTCTCTGAACTGAATACGGACTTAACTCCTCCATCAAGAAGAATTTTTCCATGGGCCATTACTATCACACGCTCAAAATTATCGGCAACGAAATCCATGTCATGAAGGATTGCAATCACCAGTTTTCCCTGCTTCGACAGTTCATGTATCATTCCGGCAATCATCTGCCTTCCAGGGTAATCCTGTGCGATGGTGGGCTCGTCGAGAATGATTACGTCAGTGTCCATTGCAACCACAGAAGCGATGGCCACCATCTTTCTCTCAAACAGCTCGAGGTCGTACGGATTTTCCTTCTCCTTACCCTTAAGTCCCATGAGCTCCAAGGCCTTTAACGACTGCTCTCTGGCCTCATCCTCGCTCATCCCGATGTTGAGAGGTCCGAACATCACCTCGTCCAAAACATTGTATTTGAAAATCTGGTCATCAGGATTCTGGAACACGTATCCGACTTTTCCTGCCAGCATCGCAACTGTCTTCTCAGCGATATCCTCCCCGCCAAAAAGAATCGTTCCACTTACCGGCTTCAGAAGTCCCTTGAGGAGTCTTACAAGTGTGGTCTTGCCGGCACCATTCTGACCAATGATAGCTGTCGGTCGCTTATCAAGAGACAGACTAAGTTCCTTGAATATATCCACGTCTGCTGTGTATGAGAAGGACAGCCTTGAGACGTTAAATACAATTTCGCCCTCAGGTCCTGTGCTTTCCAAAACAACGGATTCTGCTTTCTTTCCGTTCTGGATTTCCCCGATATCATCCTCAGTCACATCAATTTCCCTGCCTACAAGAAGCGCCATTGTTCGCTCCAGGGTTGCAGGATACGAACCATCCGGATTCTTGATGTCATATTTTTTACAGAATCTCGTAAACACGGGAGGTCTGACCCCAAGTTCTTCAATATCATCTCTGGAAAAAATATTGTCAGGGACATCGATATCAACAATCCTGCCTTTATCCATCAGGACAATACGGTCGCAGAAGCTTGCAAGCTTTTCAATTTTCTGCTCAATCATAATGATTGTGATACCGGTCTTTGACAGCTGGTCAACAACCCTGAACACTTCCTCGGTTCCCTGAGGATCAAGCTGTGATGTGGGCTCATCCAGAATGATGATGGAGGGCTGCATTACGAGAATGCTGGCTATCGCAACCCTCTGCATCTGTCCGCCTGACAGGTCGAAGGGATTGCGGTCCCTATACTCCCAGATATCAAGCTGCTTTAATACAGTCTCGACTCGCCTCTTCATTTCCTCTCGCTCTACGCCAAGGTTCTGAAGACCAAAGGCTACCTCCCCGTACACAGTATCCTTCGCTCCCGAAAGCTGGTTGAAGGGATTTTGAAAAATAAGGCCTACATACTCACACAGCTTTGTGATTGGTGTGGTCTTCGTATTTATTTCTCCCTCTCCATCGATGGAAAGAATTACTTTTCCACCATATGCTCCCTTATAGAACTGGGGAACCAGACCCATTACTGCCTGGCTGAGGGTGCTCTTTCCAGCACCGTTTGCACCTGCTATTCCGATAAACTCACCCTTCTCGATTGTGAGTGATACATCGTTCAGCACCAGAGTGTCGGTTCCGGGATATTTATATTTCAGATTTTCAATGGTAATTACCGGCATAACACAACCCTCCAGACAATCGTAAGCACAATAAGTGCCACAAGAATAATTCCTATCAGCCTGTCGCCCTTATTTTTTTCCCTGTCAGAAAGCCAGGTCTTTTTCTGCTTCCGGCCAAAGCCTCTTACTTCCAGTGCGATGGCGCGCTCCCTTGTGTTAATGAGCGAACTCATTACCACAGGCGAAATCAGTGGCAGAAATGCCTTCATTCTGACAATGAGCTTCCCTTCTGTCTCCATGCCTCTGCTGCGCTGTGCATCTGTGATTGTATCCTTCGTTGACATCATCTGAGGCAGAATCTGAAAAACGGAATTGATTATGTATCCAAACTTCGGTGAAAATCCGCTCTTTTCAAGCTCATCCACAAGTTCCTGAGGCGAAGTTGTCAGAACAAAAATACCAAATGACAGAAGCATGTTCAGAATATTCAGTCCGATTCCCGTTGCATACATGACACCTTCTTTATAAAAGGTAAGTCCAAACACAGAGAAAAATGCAGTCTCGTTACTGTGGTTAAACAGTCCCTGGATAAGAAAGATTACGATTATCAGGGTAAATGAAAATGCGATAAGCGGAAGCGCATTCTTTATTATTTTTCCGCTGGCAAGAATAAGAAGGCTTGAGACTATCATAGCCACAAACAGCCACAGATTGCCTCCGATAAGCGGCACAGCAACTGCAGCCAGAATATATAAGAGCTTTGTGTAGGGATGCAGCCTGTTAAGCCAGGTCCCTTTATCAATAAACAGACTGATGCTTTTCATAGTAGTATTTCACCATTTCCTCGCAATTTGCTTGTTAAAAATCCGGCCCAGCATCCATTCCATATGGAAGCCGCGCCGGACAAAAAATTACGTTCAACACCTGCGAATCACTTCGCATATTGATTATTAATCCAGATTCTCAATTTCTGCATTCACATCATAAAGAGAAGTAAGCTTCTTAGGAAGTCCCTTGATAATGAAGAAAACAATAATCAGTGTAAGAAGCTTGTCAGGTACATCAACAACAAGCTCATCAAGGAAGGATCCAACTGCAACGCCCATTCCATTTGCCTGTGTGAGGGCAAAGAGTGCATCTCCCCATACATTGCCGGTTGTACCACCCCAGAACATGATGTTGAGAGGTGTAGAGATGATAACTGCTGCAAGTCCACCACCTACTGCGCAAAGCAGAGCCTTGGGAAATGTCTTCATGAATCCAAGTCTTGCCATAACACCGACTACAAAACCGATTCCAAGGCTTGTGAGTGCGTAGATAAGCGTGATGTTGTCACCTGTTGTCAGTCCATAGATAATATTGTTTGCTGCTCCACAGATTGCTCCGATGATAGGTCCGCCAAGGATTGCTCCAATACAGGTTCCGATTGAATCAAGCCAGAGGGGAAGCTTCAAGATGGAAGCAAAGAGCTTACCAAGGTAGTTAATACCGATGCATGCGGGGATAAGCACGATAGTTGCTGTATCCAGCTTTGTTTTCAGAATTTTTGCGATGTCCATAATCTGTCCTCCTAAAATCTTAGTAGTAAATTTACTGGTCTGCGAATCTCATTGAATTCTTCTGCCCTGCAGATTTCTTTAAGAAATGCCTACCATATATTTACGAACTGCTCTGCAGTCCGCCTATATACTCATTCACGGTCATCCGCCTGATGTGAAGCGGTTCAAGACCCTCAAACATGAGCTCCGTTGCCTTCTGAGTCTCCTTGTTGATTCCGGCAACAGCATCCGTCAGATATATCACCGAGACTCCCTCATCAATCAGTGCCGTAGCCGTAAAGAGAACGCAGCATTCTGCCACCACTCCTGCAAGAACAACCCTGTCTGCCGCCAGCGCCGCCTCACGAACCTCCGGTATCACAAGGGATGAATACCTGCTCTTTTCATAAACAGGATATTTCCCAGCCTCTTCCTTAAGAATGTCTGTTATCTCATTTCCGTATTCGTCTGCGTTGACGTCAGCGTTATCAATATTGTACTGCTTCCAGGTACCACTTGGATTCTCATCTGCAATGAACCTGGTAAAAATAATATCAGCCACGTCTCCCGCCCTATCCACAAGTGACTTGATCCGGTCAGCGGCCTTCTCAAAGTCGGGACAGCACCAGGCTCCGCCGTCTGCATACACATTCTGCATATCAATTACCAGGATAAGGTCTTTTGACAACTTCCAGCCTCCATTCCAATGACTCTGTCCATATGCTCGTCATCTGACATCCACTTGTCAGCCTCTTGTTTACAGGTGACAAGACAGCAGTAAACTTACATGTAATGTACTACTGATATTGATTTTTTGCAAGATATTTTTCCTAAATTATGTTATGCGTCTTTTCCAGATTGAAGTCCATGCAAAAAAATAGGGCGTATCGCTTTGGTTCTGGTAAATCCAGCGATACGCCCTATAATTTATACACTATTCTTTGTAAAGCGGACATTCGCAATCTGCGTTCAAGTCTTAAATTGACTACGGGATGGGAATTTCCTCTTCCATTGCAGGAACAGTAATGCCTAAGTACTTGGAAACACAGTCAACGATGAAGCCATGATCCTCCTCATGAGGAAGATTTGAGACCGTAATTACCATCGTGATACCACTTCCTTTAATTCTTACAGGGAACCCGCCTCCGACAAACTTGTACTCCGTCTCAGAGAGACCGTGTGTTGCAACCTTCTCGCCTGTGATATCAGACATCACTGCTGCAAGAAGTGAGCTTGTCTCCATGTAACATACAGTATTGAACTTTCTCTGCATCCATCTCTGGTTGTTAAGATTGGTTCCTTCTGTCGCATACTGGAAGATGATATTGCCGTTCACCTTGCGGATGCACACTGCAAGCTCAATGCCTCTTGCCTTAATCTCATCGACCATAAGCATGCCAAGCTTCAGGGCATCCTCATTTTTGAATGCCTCAAACTGAAGCTTATCTTCCTGCGCCCTAAGAATTGCTTCTGCCTTCTTCAGATCTGTACCCATGCCAATACCTCCAATTAACTATCCTGTTTTGTATCCCCAATTTTCAAATCTATCTTTGTTCCCGGAATAGGAATGTTGAGTTTTGGAAGAATGGAACGCTTTGCTCCAGTTTCATCCCCACCCTTTGCCAAATCACTGCCGGATTCGGAATCATTGTTCTCTGGAGGTTCAGGCAGGTTCTTCGCCTGACGGAGAATCTTCATGAATTCCTTTCCAGTAATTGTCTCATGGTCGATAAGGTATCCTGCAAGCTTGTCCATCACATCCCTGTTGTCCTTGATGATGCGCTTTGCTTCCTTGTAGGCATCCTTTATCATCCTCTGGACTTCATCATCAATCTCAGCAGCCTTCTGCTCAGAGCAGTTAATCGCAGACCTGTTATCAAGATACTGACTCTCAACGGTCTCCAGGCTTACAAGGCCAAGCTTCTTGCTCATACCATATCTGGTGACCATGCTACGGGCAATGTTGGTGGCCTTCTCGATATCGTTAGACGCACCAGTCGTAACTGTGTCAAAAAATACCTCCTCTGCTGCACGTCCTCCGAGATAGCTGACAAGCATGTCCCTCATCTCAGCCTCGGTATTTAGGTACTTCTCTTCCTCAGGCACCTGCATTACATATCCAAGTGCACCCATGGTTCTGGGCACGATTGTAATCTTCTGTACAGGCTCAGAATTCTTCTGGAGAGCCATGATGAGGGCATGTCCTGTCTCGTGGTATGAAACAATCCGTCTCTCCTCGGGACTCATAATTCTGTCCTTCTTCTCCTTACCTACAAGAACAACCTCAACAGCGTCAAAAAGGTCCTTCTGACATACATATTCCCTATGATTCTTAACCGCATTGATTGCAGCCTCATTCACCATATTGGCGAGGTCAGAACCTACCGCTCCTGATGTAGCAAGAGCGATTGCATCAAGGTCAACTGTCTCATCCATCTTGACATTCTTGGAGTGAACCTTGAGGGTATCAACCCTTCCCTTGAGATCAGGCTTCTCAACAATTACTCGTCTGTCAAAACGTCCGGGACGAAGCAGCGCCTTATCGAGAATCTCTGGTCTGTTTGTAGCCGCAAGAATGAGTATTCCCTTTGCAGAATCGAATCCATCCATCTCTGCAAGGAGCTGGTTCAGTGTCTGCTCCCTCTCATCATTTCCGCCACCTGACCTGCCGCTGTCACGGCTCTTTCCAATGGCATCAATCTCATCGATAAAAATAATACAGGGAGCGTTCTTCTGGGCATCCTTAAACAGATCCCTCACTCGAGATGCACCGACACCGACAAACATCTCCACAAAGTCAGAACCTGCCAGCGAGAAGAAGGGAACATTGGCCTCACCCGCAACAGCCTTGGCAAGCAGGGTCTTTCCTGTTCCAGGAGGTCCTACAAGAAGACATCCCTTAGGAAGCTTGGCTCCAATCTGCACGTATTTATCAGGATTGTGGAGGAAATCCACACACTCCTGGAGTGATTCCTTCGCCTCTTCCTGTCCTGCAACATCAGCGAAAGTGACACCTGTCTCTTTCTGCATATAGACCTTGGCATTGCTCTTGCCAACACCCATAACTCCGCCGCCTCCGGCTCTCTTCATAATCATATTGAAGAGAATGACCATAATGAGAATAGGCAGGATATATGACAGGAAAAATGTGAGGAGCTGGTTCTCACGGTCGGGAATTATTTCTTTGAACTCCACGCCGGACCTGGTAAGCTTACCCGTCAGGGATGGGTCATTCACAACTCCTGTATAATATGTCATTCCTCCGGACTCTGTACCCCCTGAAAGCAGCTTGCTCATAGCCTCTTCGGGAGTAATCTTTCCGCTCTTCATGGCAGCTTCAATCTCTTCAGGAGTCATGCTCTCCTCGCCCTGCTCTGGCTTGGGTGTGATATTGATCTGATCTGCGTCAATCTCAACACTCTTGATCTTGCCCTGCTCGAGCATGGTCAGGAACTCATTGTAGGTAATCTCCTGATTGGTCTGACCTGCAATAAGCTTGCTCATATAGCTCATGGCAAGAATGATTATGAAGGATGCAACAATCATTGCAATGATGGCCTGGGTACGCTTAGGCCCTTTTCCGCCTCCATTCTCATTCTTATCTCCATTATTGTTTCTTCTGTTATCGTTATAATCCATCTAGTAACCTCGTTCTTCTTTCTAATGGCCCATTTGATAATAGACCTACTACATTATAGTAATCGAAAAAAGCTTGTGCAATAAAAAAACTATTAAATCAGGATAAAAAAACACTAATATTGCTGTGGATATCACGCCGCATGGCTACTTGGGCATGTTCCATCTCATATTTGTGTGAACAGAGTCCATGTTTTATTGTCCATAGAAAAAGAAGCCACCGCATATAGAAGAAATATGCAACAGCTTCCTTTTCTCATCCAAAAAAACAATATCTAATTATGGGATTGAAAAATTCTTACAATTACCCCTTAACCGCTCCGGCAACAAGGCTGTCCTGAACCTGCTTACTAAGCAGCAGATAGATAATTATTGTGGGAATCGTCGCAATCATAAGTCCTGCTCCGATTTCTCCCCACTTTGTTGTATATGCACCAACCATCGACATGATTCCGACGGTAAGTGTCTTGTACTGCGCCTTATTTACAAATGTTACCGCAAACATCAGCTCGTTCCAGGTGCTGATGAAGGTAAAAATACTTACCGTAGCAAGTGCTGGCTTGATAAGCGGGAAGATAACTACAAAAAATATCTTGTAGATTCCTGCTCCGTCAATTGCAGCTGCCTCTTCCATCTCTCTTGGAATGGAAGCAAAGAACGATGTGAACAGATACACCGCCATAGGAATTCCAAAGGCTATATAAGGAATGATAAGTGCCGCATAGGAATTCAGGATATGCAGACGGCTAAGTACCAGGAAAAGTGGCAGCAGGGCTGCATGGATAGGAACCATGAGTCCAAGAAGGATTGTCTTAAGGAACGCCTCCCTTGCCTTCCAGATCATTCTTTCCAGTGCATATGCCGCAGTCGCTGAGATAACCAGGACTCCCAAAATCGTGATGGCTGTTACCAGCAGACTGTTCAGGAAATAACGGAACACGTTTGCCTCGATAAAGGCAATCTTGAAGTTAATCCATCTCCAGTGCTGAGGAAGACCTGCTACATTTCCACCAAATATTTCGTTATTATCTTTCAGCGCAAAGGTAAACAGCCAATACAGGGGAAATATCTGAATTACTGCAAATATCATCAGGAAAATGTTAATGATGGCATCGCTGATTATAGATTTCTTCATTACGCATCCTCCCTATTTTTGAAAATGAACCTTAGTATGGCTGTGAACAGGAAACATTCGATGATTACAAAGGTGGATATCGCCGAACCATAGCCGTAATGCATCTGGTCAAATGTTGTCTTGTACATGTAAATCGTAGGTACCTCAGTAGACTGGAATGGTCCGCCTCCTGTGAGTACGAAAATAAGGTCAAATATCTTCAGGGCTCCAATCAGTGAGAATGTAACGCATACCTGAATGATTGGCTTCAGAATCGGAATGGTAATTCTCATTGCTGTCTGGAAACGATTCGCTCCATCAATTTTTGCCGCTTCAGAAATATCTGTTGAAATGGACTTGATTCCTGCATACATGATGAGCATATGGTATCCGATATACTGCCAGAGATTGGGGATGAAGGAGCACATCAGTGCTGTCTTCTCGTCTCCCAGCCAGTCGTGCCCACTATATCCGAGGGATCTTAATAACACGTTCAGAAGTCCATAATCTCCGTTATATACTTTCTGCCACAGCTGTCCTATTACAACTGATGAAATGATGACAGGAATAAAAAATACAGTCACATAGAATTTCTCGAGTTTCTTTGTATTTGATACAACGATAGCAAGCAATAAGGACAAAGGAAGCTGTATGAACAGAGACAGCACTACATAGAGAAGCGAATTCTTGACAGATGCAATGAATCTCTCATCACCGAACAGATTGATATAGTTCTCAATACCGATGAATGTGGCCTTTCCGATACCATCCCATTTCAGGAGACTGTAGTACAGTGATATGACAATCGGAACGAGTACGATAACTACGATAATCAGCATCGCAGGTGCCATGAAAACCGTTATTGCTTTTTTGTTTGATAATATCTTATTCATAGAGTTTCCTTTTTCTTTATATAGCGAGGGGCTACATTACATATAGCCCCCCGCCAAGAAATACTAATTGATTTTTAAGAGATTAATTTTAGTAGAACTCTGAAGGGCTGAGCTTTGACATCTTCTCAGCATATTCCTCAGGAGTAATCTTCATTGCCATAACCTCAGCAACAAGCTGCTTGTATGTATCTGAATCCTCAGCAGAGAGAACGTTGTCCCACCATCCGATGTAGCTTGTTCCCTGCTCCATAAGGGCTGCAGACTCCTGATCAAGGCTTGTAAGTGCTGAAAGGTCTGTGCTTGATGTATCCCAGCATGCAAGACCAGCGCCCATCTGGAATCCAAGTGTACCGATCTTCTCTGAGAGGTACTCAAGGTACTCAACAACTTCCTTCGGATGCTCTGTTGCAGCGTTTACATAGTAACCATCAGATGATCCACCAGAGAACTCTGACTTATTTCCCTTTGTTCCAGGAATCTCAGGGAAGGGTACACAAACAACCTTGCCCTTTGTTGCTGCTGCGTCGTCCATGATTGCGGGATGTACCCAGTTAGCCTGATAGAGCATTGCGCCCTGTCCTGCACAGAAGCCTTCTACCATCTCTGTGTAGCTTGTTGAAAGATAATTCTCGTTAAATCCACCTGCCTGAACAAGTTCCTGAAGTCTTGTAGCTGCCTCTACGAACTCAGGAGAGTTGAACTTTGTAGGATCGCCAAATGCTGCCTCAACACCTGCATTTCCTGCACATCTCTGAGAGATGATATCCATCCAGTACATTCCAGGCCATAAATCCTTCTCACCCATCATGATAGGGTTGTATCCAGCTGCCTTAAGCTTATCAATTGCATCAAGGAGCTCATCCCATGTCTCGGGAATCTTAGCGCCTGCTGCATCGAACTGCTCCTTATTGCAGTAGAGGTCAGCAAGGAATGTGATTGTGGGGTATGAATAAACCTTACCATCAAAGGTTGAACCAGCAAGCATTCCAGGAAGAACCTTTGCCTTAACATCAGGATTCATGTAATCGTCGATGGGAAGTAAGTAACCTGCATCTACGAAAGGCTTAACAAAACTTCCAGCCCACATGTAAGAAAGGTCAGGAGCCTCGCCTGCTGCAAATGCTGTCTTGATCTTTGTCTTGTACTGCTCACCTTCAACACCGTCCTGCTCGATTGTGATGTTGGGATGAAGCTCATGATACTCATCAACAGATGCCTCGATAATCTTCTTAACGGGGTCTGTGTCAGCTACTGACTGATGCCAGATTGTGATAGTAATCTGCTCTTCTTCTGATGCCTCTGCTGCAGGAGCCTCTTCCTTAGTCTCAGCTGCAGGAGCCTCTTCCTTAGCTTCTTCCTTAGCCTCTGCTGCAGGAGCTGCTGCAGGAGCCTCTGCTGCCGAACCACATCCAGCGAGCATTGAAGCTACCATTGTTGTGCAAAGAAGCACACTTAAAATTCTTTTCTTCATTGTTGTCCTCCCTATAAAATAAATTTACCTCTGCCTTTCGGCTATAGTAAAATAATAAATAGGAAAAGCAGAAAAATGAATTCATTATAGAGTTGTAAATGTTTCACTTTTCTGCTTTTGACATCATATTTTATTCACTTTTCTGACATTTGTTGAGCATTTTGCGGTATTCACTCACTGTCATGCCCGTAATCTTGCGAAACCATATACTTAAGTAATGCGCATCCGGAATTCCAATTTCTATTCCGATATCCCGGTCCTTCATGTTTGTCGTGTTGAGCAGTGTCACCATTCGAAGCAGCCTGAAATCCGTCACGATTCCAACATATGTACGTCCAAGACACTGCTTAAACAGCCTGCTCATATGGGAGCTGCTTATAGAGAAATCTCCGGCAAGCGTATTCTGGTTCATGTCGGGGTTGTCCAGATTCCTAAAGATATGAATCACTATATCCCTGATAAGTTCATCATTGTCTCCCGAATTCTTTTTATACACCAGAATCGGAATGAGCTGTGCATTAACCCACCATTCCAGTTCACTTGGAGTGTTAAAATATTCATATTCACCATTGAATCTCTTAACTCCATCCACCGCCACACTTGTTCTCAGAGCTCTGATATATGCTTTTACCTTCTGCTTAAGGACACTGACGCTAAGACTCTTGTCCTGGTCAAATAGTGCTGACGAAATCCGCTCCCGCGCTGCTTCAATCTGTCCCTGGTTAATCAGTTTCACTACATCCTCGCAGCTAAGCTCCGGAATATTGTTCAGCTTAATCTCAGAGTCTGCAACCTCACCTTCACTCTTGTCAGAATGCGTGCTTTGAAGCTCGCCAAGTGCACTAAGATATGCCTTATGAATATCCTTCCATCCATCGAAGCGCTCTGAAACTGCATAACTGATATGACATCCATATTTTTTCACAATCACATTTGTGACCATCCCAAGGCATTCCTTCATGGGGAATTCAGATGAACTGCTTATTACAATAACTCTTCCCCAGGAATCGTTGACGATGGATACGAACTTTTCGCTTGCAAAAAACTCTTCAACCTCATTCTCCATAAGTACTGGCAGTCTTGGATTATTGATTACCTCCCTGACAGTCAGAATTCCAACCAACAGTCCACCCTCGTCGCCATTCTCTGTTTCTACTCCAAATTCCTCCAGTCGATTAGCTATGTCAGAATCTGCTGTTTCCTTGAGGAGCTGCTCATTGATGTAAGCCTTCCTGAGCATGCGAAGGTTTGTTTCAAGCTCCTCGCGGAGTTTTGCATTCTGCTCGTTCCTGCTGCGGATCTGACGAATCTCATCACAGGCCTTCTCTACTGTATTATTCAATTCCTCAGCCTGCACAGGCTTCATCAGATAATCAAAGACTCCCGCCTTAATACTTCTCCGGGCATACTCAAAATCATTAAATCCAGTAATGATGATGACCTTGATATCTGGATTAATTTCCACACACTTCTCACTGAAGCTGATTCCATCCTCCCCGGGCATACAGATATCACTGAGGACGATGTCCGGCCTTAGCGAAACAATTCCTTCAAGTGCGCTCTTTGCATCCGCGTATTCACCGACCACCTCAATCCCCAGTCTCTCGAGATCAAGCTTCATTCTGATCAGTTTTCTTATCAGCATTTCATCATCGACAATAATCAGTTTCATTCTGTCTTTTCTTCCCTCTTCAGTGCAGTTTCCTCAATATACAGATGGATGCTTGCTGCCCCATCGGTACCAATCTCATAAGAGAAAGCACTTCCATACACCAGTTTCAGTCTTCTTATTGTTCCTCTGAGTCCAAGACTCCCCTTGCCACCAACATCCCTGTCCTCGAGCAGTCCCTCAATTACGTCGCTCGGTATTCCAGTTCCATTATCATTTACGAATATGCACAGCCGTCCATCCTTTACATCAGCTGACACATCTATGTTACCAAATTCAACTCTTCCGCGGATTCCATGTTGGAACGCATTCTCAACCAAGGGCTGGACTGTGAGCTTTGGGATAAGGAACTCACTGCAGGCTTCTGTATAATCTATTGAGCATACAAAAGTATCCCCAAACCTGATATGCATTATCTCTGAATAATCCTTGGCCATCTCCATCTCCATGGCAACTGAAAGGAATTCACGGCCTCCACTTACGGATTTTCTGTAAAATCCTCCGAGGGCTTCTATCAGTCTGCACACAGTAGCTGTGTCTCCTATCATGGCAAGAGCCTCTATGGAATCGAGTGTATTATACAGGAAATGCGGTTTCATCTGCTCCTGTATTTCATTAAGTTCAACCTGTCTGATTCGCTTCTGTCTCTCAATGGTCTCCTCAATGAGCTGGTTGATCCTGTCAATCATACGGTTATATCCGGCAAAAAGAGTCTGGAACTCAACGAGCAATGGCTTTTCATCTATTTTCTGTGGCGTACAGCCTTCCTCCGCCTTCATTGACGTAAGCATAAGCTGAATCGGACTTGTCAGCATTCCGGCAACTATCGATGCGCAGAAAAAAATCATAAGGCCGATAATGAAAATGATAACAATATTTGCCTCAAATATTCCTCCCTCCTGATGCAGGGACTCGACGGGTGAGTATTTAATCAGAACCCAGCTTTTCTCAGGATCTGTTATTCCTGAAACGTAATATATTTTTCCATCAATTCTCATCCTTTCAAGAAAGCTTTCCTCGCTTCTGCTGTCCCAGCCAAGAGAATCGTAATATTTTTCCCAGTCCTCGTCTTCTCCGCTCCAGAAAATAGGATTATTCTCACCATCAAGTATTAAAAGACTGTCCTTATTAACATCAACTGCGGCATGTATTGCTTTGTTGACTCTTTCATCACTGATATCGACTCCAACAATTCCAAGATTGGAAAAGTCGGCTGTACTGTTATACGCACGCACAAGAGTGATGCACGAGTCCTCCCTGTTTGTATCAACCAGCACCTCTGCCCGTCCATATGGCTTCATCAGATCCTCATACCTGATAATATCATCACCTGCTGAAACCCTGGATGTACCTCCTACGCTCAGCTTCTGCCCCTGTCTGTCAATAAGCCACACTGTATTAGGAGCCTCAGAAAACTGGAGTATTGAATATATCCTGTTTATCACATTTCTCTGTCCTGCAATATCCTGATTGAGATCCCCAGTCGCCATCTGCTGCCTTATGACATCATCAGCAATAAGCATTTTGGAATAGTAATCTGCACTGCTTACAATAGAGGAAAGGGAATCATTCAGTGAGTGAAGGGTATTCAGACTTTCCCTTCCAAATATCCGCTCCTCGTTCCTGTTGTATATTTTTGCAAATACAAATGAGTTGAGGATGATAACAATGAGAATTACTATTCCCAACATTGCCATTATTTTATTTCTGAGGTTAAGGTCTTTTATTCTCTGTAGTATCATAAACTAAGAAGCTTCCCTGGCTCCGCTATTTTTATCTTTCCATCCACCCAAAGCCATACCGGAATGGCACTGCAGTTTAGGACTGCTGTCTGATCTGCTGTTACTTTCAGTGACCTGTATGCAGTAATATAATCCTTTATTTCAATATTTGTCGCATACCATACATCATCAAGCCCCGATATCCGGTCAAGGAACTCTTCCATTACATTCCAGTTATTCTCCCTGTGGAACTCAAAGCTGTGGCCCCATACATAGAAGAGCATCAGATCCCTGTAGTGCGGATGCTCCATAAACTCCTTCATCACCCTGCCGGTATCATTGTGGTGGCAGGAAGGATGCCAGCGCATGAAATCATGAGGGATATTGATTCCGTAAGTCGATTCCACGGTTCTGGAATACTCCATTCCGAGGCTCCCTGCAGTTTCTACAAGTTCATCCGAAAACTCTCCGAAGGGATAGCTCATACCACGTACCGGGTATCCGCAAAGACGCTCAAGATTTCTCTTATCCTCAAGGATTTCCCACACCATATTGTCATGCGGAATCTGGGCAAAGTATGGATGATTCACCCCATGGGCAGACACCTCATGACCTTTATAGAGATCTCTCACCTCCTCCGGCTTTATAAATTCATCCATCTCATTTTTTATTCCCAACGTCCCCGAATTCAGGTGGAAGGTTGCCTTAACCTTATGCTGGTTGAACATCTCCACCAGCCTTCTGTCATAAATCTGTCCGTCGTCGTAGCTGAATGTAACAGCCCTCATCACTCCACCCGGAAATAGCACTTTATATCTCACCCTATTATCTCCTTATCCTATTTTATCCTGCTTTCAAAGCTGATTACATCCATTGTAATCGATTTGCCATCCACTAAAACAGTATTTTGTAAAAAAATGAAATAAATATTATTAAAAATTACAATTTTATTATAAAATGGTTAATGGTATCATTCATTTCTCCCAAATCATTCAAACGAGGTGGCGAATGTCTGGATTTAAGAAAAACAGAAACTGGGTCAAGGTCCTAATCCTTGGACTGATGATATGCACAACACTTGAGGTCATTGTCCTTGGAAGTATTGCTCAGGTAAAGCGCGAGAATAAAAAGCAGGATGCACTTCTATATGCACAGAGCGTTGCCAGTTCCATCCAGCTCACTCTTGAAAACTCTCTCTACGCTACAAAGTCACTTAAATATATCTATTCTCTCTACGGTGATGAGACATTTGACTCTTTCGATTCAATTGCTGAAAGCATTCTCAGAGACGACTCTTCTATAGAAAGTATATACATTGCTCCTAATGGCGTAATTCAGGCGGCATATCCTCAGAGTGTAAAAGACTCTACTATCGGTTTCAATATGCTCTCCGACCCTGTGCAGGGTCCACGTGCCAGACTCGCAAAAGAAACACATGCCATCACGGTTGCCGGTCCTCATAACTTAGTTGAAGGTGACGTTGGGCTCATCATAAGGAATCCGGTTTATGTTGACGGCGCATTCAAAGGATTCACAGTCATCGTTCTTGATTGGGATGATTTTGTTGATAATGTTTTCAAGAATGTTAAGCCTGCAAGCCGCGATTACAAATTTGCTGTCTGGAAGTCTAACAACTATGAAACTGCTGTTTCAGACGCAGATGGTTTCATATTCAGGAACAGCAATGATTCTATCTCCAATGAAGTTGATGTGGCCTTCAGTGTTCCAAATGATGTATGGCATCTTATCATTGAGCCGGACGACGGATGGCTCGTATATAGGGAGATGGCAATCCCAGCCCTTATTTCAGTAACTGTCTCACTCATTCTTGTAATGCTTATAGTATTCCTCTATATCTCCAGCGAAAACAAGAAAGAGCTTGAGCAGGAGCTTGCCGCCAATGAGACAAAGAGCATTTACATGAAACGACTGGCTGAAGCCCTCGACAAGGCTGAAAAGGCAGATGCCGCCAAGAGTTCCTTCCTTTCCAGAATGTCCCATGACATACGAACACCCCTTAACGGTCTCATCGGTCTTATGCAGATTAATGAGATTCATGCTGACAACAGGGAACTCGTTGATGAGAACAGGAAGAAGGCTTTTGTAGCTGCTAATCACCTCCTGTCTCTTATCAGTGATGTCCTCGAACTATCCCGAATTGAGGATGACAACATTGTGCTTTCAGAAGAGCCCATTAATATCATTGACCTCGCCGCTGACGTGCTCACTATATCTGAGCTCCGTGCATCCGAGGCCGGTATTACACTTGACTATCACCTGGGCGATGCCGTCAAGGAACATCCCTACATATATGGAAGTCCTCTTCACATTCGTCAGATTTTTATTAATATAATTGGTAATTCAATAAAGTATAACAAGCAGGGCGGCAGTATCACCTGTACAAATGATATTATCGAAATGAACGATGATATCCTTGTATTCTGTGCGACTATTTCTGATACAGGAATCGGTATGAGTCCTGAATTCCTTCAGCATCTCTATGAGCCCTTCTCGCAGGAGCATAACGATGCGCGAAGCACCTACCAGGGAACAGGACTTGGTATGTCAATTGTTAAGGGACTTGTTGAAAAAATGCATGGTACTATTGAGGTTACCAGTGAACTGGGTGTAGGAACCACCTTTGTAATCACTGTGCCTTTCAGAAAGGCGTCCAAGGAAGATATACCACAGAAGAAAGACAATGAGAAATTGAGTATCAAGGGCATAAATATTCTTGTTGTAGAAGATAACGAACTCAACATGGAAATTGCAAGGGAACTGCTCACAGATGCAGGTGCTCATGTAACTGAGGCGCGCAACGGAAAAGAAGGTGTTGATATATTTACCTCCAATCCGCCTGGATCCTTTGACATTATTATCATGGACCTCATGATGCCTATCATGGATGGTTTTGCAGCAACCAGTGCAATCCGTTTCTTCGGCAGATCAGATGCCAAGAGTATTCCGATAATAGCAATGACCGCCAATGCCTTCGCTGAAGACGCTCAAAGATGTCTTAACGCCGGCATGAACGGTCATATGGCAAAGCCTTTTAAAATCGAAGAACTGACAGAAAAGATTGTAGACCTTGTGAAAAGATAACCGTCGCACACTACCTCACGAGGAAATATCACCCTACAAATGTGATGAAATGTCACGCCACCTCACTATTTCCCAGCCCTATACTTTACAGCAGCTGCAACAAGTCCCCTGAACAAGGGATGGGGCTTGTTAGGGCGTGACTTGAACTCGGGATGAGCCTGGGTTGCCACGAAGAATGGATGGTCAGGAATCTCGCACATCTCGACAATTCTTCCATCAGGAGACTGTCCTGACAGCTTCAATCCGTTCTCAGTAAGCGCACTCCTATAGTCATTGTTTACCTCATAGCGGTGGCGATGTCTCTCGTTAATATTCTCTGTGCCATAAAGCTCCAGTGCCTTTGAGCCTGCTGACAGTACACAGGGACAGCTTCCAAGTCTTAAGGTTCCGCCAATATCAATTACACCCTCCTGATCAGGAAGAAGTGCAATTACAGGATACGGTGTCTCAGGGTCAAGCTCAATACTATGGGCTCCCTTAAGCCCTGCCTTATTTCTCGCATACTCAACAATCGCAAGCTGCATTCCAAGACAGAGTCCCAGATATGGTATTCTGTTCTCTCGTGCATAGGTTATTGCGTGAATCATTCCATCAATTCCGCGGCTTCCAAATCCACCTGGCACAAGAATTCCATCAACGCCGCCTAATTTCTCGGCAACATTTTCTTCTGTCACAAGCTCTGAATCTATCCATCTGATATTTACTGTAGATCTTGCAGGGATTCCACCATGCTTAAGTGCCTCAACTACTGAGATATATGCATCGTGAAGCTGTGTATACTTTCCAACAAGTGCAATCTCAACCTCCCCAGTAGGGTTCTTGAGTGCCTCAACCATCTCCGTCCAGTCTGTGAGGTCGGGAGTCCTATTCTCAAGATTCAGCGACTCACACACTACATCTGCGAGATGCTCCTTCTCCATTGCAAGTGGAGCCTCGTAAAGTACATCCACGTCAAGATTCTGGAGCACGTGTGATTTGGGCACGTTACAGAACAGCGCAATCTTATCCTTCATTCCCTCCTCAAGAGGATACTCGCTTCGGCACACAATGATGTCTGGCTGGATACCCATTCCCTGAAGTTCCTTTACACTCTGCTGTGTAGGCTTAGTCTTCATCTCCTGTGATGCACGCAGGTATGGAATGAGCGTAACATGAATAAGAATGGAATTATTGAATCCAACCTCATGTCTGAACTGCCTGATTGACTCAAGGAAGGGCTGGCTCTCAATATCTCCAACAGTTCCGCCAACTTCGATGATTGCAATTCTTGTCTCCTCATCTTCATTTGTAAAAAATCTTCCCTTTATCTCATTTGTGATATGGGGGATTACTTGAACGGTACCTCCGCCATAATCACCGCGGCGCTCCTTATGCAGCACTGACCAGTATATTTTTCCTGTTGTGACGTTAGAATTCTTATCAAGACTTTCATCAATGAATCTCTCATAATGTCCAAGGTCGAGGTCTGTCTCTGTTCCATCGTCTGTAACAAACACCTCACCATGCTGAATAGGATTCATGGTTCCCGGGTCAATATTGATATAAGGATCGAACTTCTGCATTGTTACCTTGTAGCCTCTCGCCTTAAGAAGACGCCCCAGCGAAGCTGCAGTTATTCCTTTTCCCAGTCCAGAAACAACACCACCTGTGACAAACACATACTTGACTGCCATTATTTTTTCCTCCCTTAGTAGTTTGCGATTTTCATACAAAAGAGGGAGACTATGTAGAGCCATCTTCACATAGCTCTAAATAGTCTCCCTCGACTTAGCAAAAATATAAAATACAAAAGTCAGTTTACATCAATACTTTAAGAATTGCAACGTGTTTATTTATTGTTTCCAGATAATCCCTCAAATACGATTTTTCCAGCCTCAGTAAGATCACTTTCATTCCAGCCTGATAGCTTATTGCAGTCGTTTTTCAATATCGAGAAACACTCATCCTTATTACAAAGTGACCATGCACACCACGGCAACCCTCTCTCATTAATAAAATAAACAAATCTTTTCGCGCTCTCGTATGCTTCATCGCCTCCGGCGTCATGATTAATTCCCCATTCAGAAATGAATACTGGCACATTGTTAGCCAGACATTCATCTACTATCTGCCTGTACTCTTCAGGATGCTGTCCAGCATAGAAGTGAAAACTGTAAGCGATGTTCTCAAAACCGAATCCAAATCCGACAACCTCATTAACCCGATAACTGAACTGCGGTGTTCCAACGATAATAATTGATGAAGGCGCATTGTTTCTGATACATGGGATAACCTGATTTCCATAATTCCTTATCATATCCCATGTAGTGGCTCCATTAGGCTCATTGCATATCTCGTAAATTATCGCAGGGTCATCCCCATACTTCTTAGAAATCTCATCAAAGAAAACTAATGCATCTCCTATATCAACATTGGGATCCTGTTCACTCAGTACATGCCAGTCGACGATAACATACATATCCTCCGACTTTGCATTATCAATAGCTCTAGTCATCAGGTCCATACTTTTTTCTCTGTCCAGACTATAACCGCCGTTTGCATCATTTGCATACATAGCAATTCGAAATACATTAGCACCATGTTCCTTTATAGTCCTGATTGCATCTGGATTTGTATATTCCGGAAACCACAAAAGACCATGAGAACTTACACCTCGAAGACTGACATCGTTACCGTACTGGTCCTTGAGCACAGTACCATCAAAATGAAGAAAGCCATGATATCCTACCCCATCACCAGAACTATCGGGAGTTAATATCTCTTCTCTTTCTGTCCGATCATCCTTTCCTTCATCGATGGTATCACTCGTGCTAATTGTGTCACTTGCGCTCTGTATATTACTTGCGCTCTGTATATCACCTGCATTCTGTACATCACCAACAGCCTGTGAATCAGGATTCTTCTCCGTATTATCATTATCCATTTCATGAGCCAATAATAAGTACTCTGCCTGCATTGTCTCAAGAGTTGCATTTATTCTGCTTATTTCAATCTGCTGAAATATTAGCAGACAGACCATAACCAGCATCAAAAAAACCGATATGCCAGATAATAGAAATGATAGTACCTTTTTCATAATCATACCTCCCCCTGCACGGCTTTATTATATATCAACCATCCTCATATTACAAAAGAACCGCTGATACGAAAATCTATTCGCATCAGCGGTAACTAAATCAACCAGAAATATCGGATTAATCCTCATAACCGTTGGGATTATTGCTCTGCCATCTCCAGGAATCAGCACACATCTCCTCGATTCCTCGCTGAGCCTCCCATCCCAGTTCTGCCTTTGCCTTAGCAGGGTCGGCATAGCATGTCGCAATGTCACCTGCACGGCGTGGCTTGATTGAATAGGGAATCGTAACTCCGGATGCCTTTTCGAAGGCCTTGACGATATCAAGTACGGAGTATCCCTTTCCTGTTCCAAGATTACATACGAAACATCCCGGCTTCTCCTTAAGCTTTTCGATAGCCTTGACATGTCCGACTGCAAGATCCACTACATGGATGTAATCCCTCACACCTGTTCCATCGTGTGTGTCATAGTCATTGCCAAATACACCAAGCTCAGGTCTCTTGCCTACTGCAACCTGTGTGATGTAGGGCATGAGATTGTTGGGGATTCCATTTGGATTCTCTCCGATTCTTCCACTCTCGTGTGCACCGATGGGATTGAAGTATCTGAGAATTACCATATTCCACTCAGGATCTGCCTTCTGCATATCCATGAGAATCTGCTCAAGCATTGACTTGGTCCAGCC
>DCHL01000072.1:30146-33059 GCA_002317595.1 Lachnospiraceae bacterium UBA1753
ACAGACTCGCCTACTGCCTTGAGTGATGCAAAATTGATGCAGGAATCAATATCAGGGTTCTCTGTGAGAATCTTCTCAAGGTCATCCCTGTTTCTGATGTCCGCCTCGTAGAACTTAATTTTTTTACCAGTGAGCTCTTCCACTCTCTCAAGAGACTTCATGCTGGAATTTGTGAGATTGTCCATTACGACCACCTCATATCCTGCATTTAAAAGTTCTACCAGCGTATGGCTTCCGATGTATCCTGCACCACCTGTAATAAGAATTGACATAGTAACCTCCTTATTCTTCTCTCCCCCGAAAGCCCTGACCCATTATCAAAGCCACATTAGTTCCACAGTACCTCGGGGTATACTCCCTGTTCCTTAAGTGCCTTAACGGATGCTACAACAAAAGGCTTATCCTCCTTGTATGTAACACCAAACCACTTGTCTGATGATGTAAGGACGCGGACAGTTGCCTTGTCTGCCTTCAGCATTCCGTCAACGGAGATTGGCAGATAGCACTCAGACTTAAGAGGATTTGTAGCAACTGTAGTCTTCAGGAAATTATCGAAATCTTCCTTGAGTTCTGCCATGACACCTGCTGAGAAGCCCCAGAGATTCATGGATACTGTCTCCTCGCCTGTGAGGTCGATGTAATTCTCACCATCCTCGGTGTAGGCTGCTCCGTAAGGTCTCTTCTCAATGTGGGTTCTCTCACTGATCTGATTCAGATATCCCTTGTCATCTGTAATACAGATACCTCTGCTCACGTAACCGTTGTCTGTCAGTGTGTTGCAGAGCTTATAGCCTACCATTGCAAATCTCTTCTTCTCGTCATCCTCGTTGTTGTTCAGGAATTCTGCTATCTTCTCAAATGCTTCTCTTCCGTAGAAATCATCCGCATTGATTACTGCGAAGGGACCATCAAGTACGTCCCTGCAGCAAAGGATTGCATGTGTTGTACCCCAGGGCTTTACCCTTCCTTCAGGAACCGAATATCCTTCAGGGATATCTGTGAGATCCTGGAATACATACTCAACCTTAATCTTGTCCTTAACCTTATCTCCTACGCAGGTCCTGAAATCCTCCTCATTCTCCTTCTTGATAATGAAGACTACTCTCTCGAATCCCGCCCTGATGGCATCATATATGGAAAAATCGATAATTTTGTTGCCCTGCTCGTCAACAGGGTCAATCTGCTTAAGACCACCGTATCTGCTTCCCATTCCTGCTGCCAATATTACAAGTGTAAGTGCTTTCATATTAAATCTCCCTTTAGTCTGTCTCAATAAAACAATGTTACTTTGATATGTACTTTTGTTGCATAAACATCAGAATCCCTGGTAAAGAATCGTGACGTTAGATGCATGAAATATTGCAAAAATGGCAACTCCCAGCTTGATTGCTATCCACAGGAGCTTAGCCACATCAGCCATGTTTAGTTTTTCTTTTCTATATGTCTCTTCCATATTTACGTATTAACCAGCCACTTTTTATTTAAAAATTAATCCTGCCACATCATATCCCACAAAAGAGAATGTAAGACAGATATACATCCAGGTCACACACCTGCCTGTCCAGATTGCCACGCTGCTCTTTTCGTAGGCCTTGTTTCTCTCCTTGCCAAGAAGCTTCTTCCTGTTCGCCTTCCAGGCAGTAGCAACCACTATTCCAAGTCCCTGAAACAGACCGTAAATCAGATAGTTTGCGTCGGTTCCGTGCCAGACACCTGCAATTGTAAACGTAAGGAACAGTGCGATGTACTGACCAAGCTTAATATTTTTTTCGCAGGGTCCTGAAATAAGCTTCTTAAAGAGTGGTGAATAGATATAATCCCTTATCCACTCTGAAAGTGTAATGTGATGCCTGTTCCAGAACTCAACCACAGACCTGGCAAGGTAGGGCTGATTGAAATTCTCATGAACCTTAAGTCCGGCAAGGGATGCAAAGGCAATCACAATATCACAGTAGCCTGAGAAATTGAAATAGATGTACCATCCGTTGAGATAGGCAAAAATTACAAATGCCAGTGCCGTGGTCAAGACTGATCCATGGTTTCCAAGTCCATCAAACCACATGGTGGCGTAATAGCTCAGTATCCCTGAAATCACGTACACCTTGATGTATCCTGTCGCTATCCTGTTGAGTCCAGAGATAATCTCATCCTTACAAAGCGGCTGCTTCTCCTCATGAAAATCTGTTACAAATTCCTCGTACCTGAGGATTGGCCCCGCGAGAAGTGTATAAAAGCTCAGCAGGTAATTCAGATAGTCCACAAGACTAAGCCGCACTCCCTCCTCGCGAAGGTACTCATACTGCATGATGAAGTCAATCTCACGAAACAGAAGGTATGAAAGTCCTAAGATCTTCCACGCAAATGCATATGGAATATGCAGGCTATCAAAGATGATGTCATATTTCATCAGATAACAGAACAGAACGACCATCAAAAGTATAAGCACACCCTTTACCGGATATTTTTCCCTTCGGTCTTCTGGCAGTTTCTGTATCAGCATGAGACATCCATATGGGGCCAGCACCCAGATTGCTGCCGTCAGTGTCTGAGTAAGGCTGCTCATCGCCAAAAGATACACAGCAAGATTTATGACAAGGAATATTTTATCCCTGTATTTATTATTGTTCCGAAGCAGGAATGGCGATAGTGCCATCACAGCCACAAAGAACAGCGATGCTGTAGAAAGTGAAATCATTATTTTCCGATCTTCTTATCAATAAGTGCAATGAACTCGCCAACGTTCTTGAGCTTCATTACCTCAACGGTTGAGAACTTAAGCCCGAAAGCCTTCTCCACTGCAACAATAAGCTGTACATGTGTAAGTGAATCCCACGCATCAATGTCATCTGCTGTTGTATCTGCAGCTATCTCAATCTCGTCATCATCAAAAACATCCTGAAATACTTCCTGAAG
>DCHL01000072.1:33182-37315 GCA_002317595.1 Lachnospiraceae bacterium UBA1753
CTTGTAGTCGGCAACCACATATTCATACTCGTTCTCGGCAGTTTCCTTAAATCCAAGTCCCGGATAAAATTTTTCCACCATCTTATTTTTCTTCGAGGGAATGTACTCTCCCTTTACAGTTCTGCAGCCCCATTCCCTTGCAGCAGAAATTACTGCATCAAAGGCAAGCTGCTCGACCTGACGCTTAAGGACGCGGCAGCTCATGAGCCAGGTGTCCACAAAGCAATCCTCTCCCTGCTTCTTAAGGATGATGCAGGAGATGATTCCATACTCAGAGAACTTGTCAGTCAGGTCAACATATATGAGCTTTGTGTTCTCATCCTCGTCCATCTCAAGAATCTGTGCCTCAGAGTAGCGCTGGGTCCTTAGGTTGAACTGGTTTGATTTATTAATTAGCTGGGCAAATCTCTGTACCTGCGCTCCCTTGGGCGAGCCAATCTCAGCCTTCATATCAAGGGCCGCAAGGTACTCGTCATAGTCAACGTAGCTGTCCATGAGCCTTGCCCTCTCCCTGTTGGCCGCATAGGAATCCGCGCGGCTGATATCCTCTTTTGTGAGCTCAGCCCAGGCAAAGGCCCCACTCTCTTCGAGAGCCTGCGCATAATATGCGGGGTCATCCGGCATATCAATGACAAGCGCCTCTGGTACATAGGTCTTTACAATCTCGCGCTCTGCCGGGTTATCATCAACAAACACGAGGCTGTCAACTCCTATGTTGAGCTCGGAAGCAATCCGCCTGATATTTCCTGCCTTGTCCTCCCAGTTTGCAACAAAACATGCGATATCCTTGAGGGACAGTATCATGTCCTGATTCTTCTCAAAGGGTTCCTTGGCTACATCCTCCTCATTCTTACTGCATACTGCAAGAATGACACCCCTGCTTTTAAGTCCAAGAATGTACTTCTGGTAAAACCTGTAAGCCTCTCCCACTGCATTATGCGGGTCAAGCTGAATTCCGTCGTATCCATCATCGCCGACAACACCGCCCCAGAGTGTATTGTCAAGGTCCATGACAAGGCACTTATACACCTTCCCCCTCACTGCAGCAATCTGCCTTGTGAAGGCGGCGCACACAATTCCAAGGAAATCAGGACTGAAGCCTGTCTTGGTGAGAAAATATGAAGAATAGTCAAACCACTGCTTTTTTCCTGCGTAGGAAGAGAGATATTCCATGTCCATTATTGTCACGAAGCCTGGATGCTCTGCAGCAAGCCTGTGATTGATTCTTCTGAGGAAATCAGTCCTCGAGAATGCATACGAACCTTCGAGATTTCCGAGTACCCTTGTAAGCGGAAGGGCAATGTTGGTCTGAAGGACCTGACAGCCTGGCATTCCTTTATTTAAGCACTCCCAGAGTCTGGAAAAATAATTCATCTGAGAATCTGCAAGCTCTCTAATCGCTTCCTCACTGTCAAAGCACTCAGGGTACACCTTTATGTCCCTGTCATCCATAAGGATGATTACAATCTGAGGCGCAAATTCATATAGCGCGGAGGATGGATCAAGGACATCCATCTGGATGCCATCGTATTCGCCCTCATAAATATCAGTCTCAATTCCCTGTCCAAGAAGGAATGCATCGAGCACCGACGTAAAATGCTGGATACTGTAGGAACCGAGGACCGCAATCTTCACAGGTCCCTTTTCCCTGTCCTTTTTATATTTTTTCACCCTGTTTGCAAGCTTTAAGAGAATGGTGATGTCCATTGTCTGCAGGTAGGACGGATCCGCCTTCCCCGCGATGACGCTCTCATAGCACTGCACCAGAAGTTCCTTATCTGTCATCTGTGATCTCCTAAATCGACCCCTCTTCAAGGTCATTATTTCATCTCGATAAATGCTGAGATATCCTTATTTAACTGGCGGGTGTATTTCACTCCCGCGCTGTAGCCAAGATGCACTCCGTCAGCAAACTCACTGTCGTCGAAATCATCCCTGTAATCAAAATATGTAATTCCTTCGCTCTCAAGGTATGGTATGAGTTCTTCCTCGTAATACTCTGTCAGTTCCTTTCCATAGTCCGTCTGTGCCAGGCCGGCAGGAAGAGGTGACAGCTCCACGATTAGTGTGTGGTCCTTCCTGATAAGCTCCATCGTATCAGTCATATACGACTTGTACTCATCCTTCATATTACAGGTCGCTGCAACTGCATCGTAGGCAAAATAATTATTCCAGAAATTGCCAGGAATGAACCTATGTCCTACGTCGATTCCCCTAAGTCCATAATACGCCTGCTGCGCAGCATCCCTTCCAAGCTCCCACACATTCTGGATACGTACCATTTCCTTGTTCAAAAAATATATGGGCCCAAACACTGCCGGATTGGCGGTGACTGTCTCGTCATTTTCAGGTTCCTCATCGTCAATACCGTACCTGCCCCATTTATCCACTGTTGTCTTAGTGATGGTGGTATACGCATCCCTGAAGGTTGAGTAGGACATCTCAAGCTTAATAATGTCATCACTTCCGATGGCATCGTCGGCAACTGCCAGGTTGTAGAGCTGCCTGTCAGACTTCCAGCTTCCGTTTCCGCACACAAGCATACTGTATTCATACCCGTCTGGAAGCTGGGCCTCATCCCTGTTAAAGGAAATGACTGAAAGTGACGACCCGATGGAGACTATATTTTTATCCCGTTTCTTCATCGCTGGGAGTTCTGCCAGAATGCTCTCATCCACGATGTGATATCCCTCGTCATACCAGGGGGAAGTCACTCCCCTCTCACCTTCCATGAAGGCCGTTTTGTATTTTTGATTTAAACTGTCCAGCACAACCACGGAGAGCTCGCCCAGCGCGATTATCATGACAACCGCTGCCAGCAGGACTGATGCTCCCACTAAGAAATAGCTGATTAGTCCTTTTCTCATATTTCATCCATTCCGTTTCGCATTTCCATGCTCCACTCAAGCCTTCCGCCATCAGCACAGGAATCAAGCATTTCCCTGAAGGCTTCCATCACCATGGCCTGCTTGTCGCAGTCAGGTCCATTCTTGCCACGGTCGAGTCTGACATTATATTTTCTCATCTCCCACACAAGAATATCAATGATGGTCTGTCCGCCAACACTGCAGGCAAGGAGGAAGTCTCCCTTGTCTGCCCAGTAGAGGAACTCGTTGTAGACTGCATCATTTTTTAGCAGATCCTCCCAGAAGGCATCCCGCCACTCGTCTGTGTACTGTATATAACTACAGAGCTGTGTGAGATACTCGTACAATCTAATTTTTTCAGATGCGATAATTAGTCCCGCCATATTAAGCCTCAATGATAATCCACTTCAATCATGCACAGTCCCTGTGACGGAGCCGTAAAGCCTGCCTGTTTCCTGTCCTTTGCCTCAATCAGAGCAGGAATTGATGCGGCTGTCCTGTCACCGAATCCTACCTCAAGAATTGTTCCCGTGAGGATTCTCACCATATGCTGCAGAAAGCCTGTGCCATGATAGGTGAGTGTCAGATAGTCTCCCTTTCTGACGATTTCAATCTTATCAACCTTACGGACTGTCGACTTCTTCATCCTGGGATTAGAGCAGAATGACGCATAATCCTTCTGTCCTGTCAGGTACCCTGCGGCCTCTTTCATCGCCGCAAGATTAAGCTGTCTTCCGGCATCTATTGTATAGACATATTTCCTATCGAAGACTGGCTTTGTATCACCGACGTAACAGGTATATCTGTAGGTCTTGCCAAGGGCATTGTATCTACTGTGGAATCTGTCAGATGCTATCCGCACTTCCTTAATACAGATATCATCCGGAAGGTAACGGTTCATGTAATCACGAATCTCGTCCTCTGACAGGTCTGTATTGAATCTCGCATTTGCGGTCATAGCCAGGGCGTGTACTCCTGCATCAGTCCGCCCTGCTCCAATGACATCAACAGTCTCTCCGGTCATTTTTGAGAGTACTGTCTCAAGCTTTCCCTGAATGGTCATCTCATTTCCAGGCTGATGCTCCCATCCGTAGAACCTCGTTCCATCATATTGAATTGTCAGCTTGTAGTTTGTCATTAATATCTATCAAAAATCCTCTTTGTATTTCCACATAATACACCCATTGTGAATGCATATCATTTCTTATTTTATCATTTTATTTCCTATTGTTAAAGACCATATTGTTGAAGCATCCTGTGCTTTAG
>DCHL01000072.1:37400-38482 GCA_002317595.1 Lachnospiraceae bacterium UBA1753
ACCTGCTTCTGTGCTTTAGCTCTGCAACTTGCTTCTGTGCTGATTTTCTCGTTTGTATTGGCCAACTCCCCAAACTGGCGCTTGCCCTATACCGATTTCTCTTCCTTGTTTTCAAAAGCTATCGGCTATCCTGTAATTCTCGTATTTCCCTATAACGCTATTTTGTTTGCTGTATCGGCTACTTCCCATTTTGGACGGATAGCCACAACATTTTACACAGAAGCCTTTTTAAGAAAATATTGGCTCTCTAGCAGATTTCAATATTGCCCAATAACCTAAAGCAATTTCTTGTATCGGCTTTTATTCACTCGCCGCTTGCAGCCAATACGAGTATCAGAAATACGATATAGGCTTCTGCTGCTGATTTACCCTAAGCCAATACAACAGGCCTATTCTATACTGTCCACCATCTGGGATACAGATAACTATTAAATTTTTAATAATCCAAATAATCCTATCCACTATAATTCTGCTTGATTAATGCTATCGTCTATGATACTCTGTCTAGGCATGCAAAGAAGCCGTGTGTTCGAGACCTTCCACACGTAAATCAAAACTAAAGGAGTATATATGAATAAAAGAGTATTATTTATCACCCAGGCTGCCATGATTGCGGCCATCTATGTTGTGCTGACAATTTTTATCAGTGCATTCAACCTTGCAAGCGGCAATATTCAGGTCCGCATTTCCGAAGCTCTGACCATACTACCAGCATTTACACCTGCAGCCGTTCCCGGACTGTTTGTTGGTTGTCTGCTCAGCAACCTGATTACCGGATGTCATCCTCTTGATGTAACCTTCGGATCACTTGCAACCCTCATCGGAGCAGTTGGCACATACCTCCTGTCCCACGGATACTGGAACCGCAATGGCAAGGCAAAGACTATTCGCAAATTCCTTGCCCCCATTCCGCCAATTGCCGCAAATACCATCATCGTTCCCCAGGTCCTCTACTTTGTTTACCAGATTCCCGGCTCAGTTCCATTCTTCATGCTCACAGTCGGAATCGGCGAGGTAATCTCCTGTGGAGTGCTGGGAATCATTCTCATGTCTGTTCTCGAGAGCAGGCGCACTGTGATTTT
>DCHL01000072.1:38545-56587 GCA_002317595.1 Lachnospiraceae bacterium UBA1753
CCATCGCACAAAAATGCGGTGGTCTTTTCACACCGTGAGGCTACTTTTGTTCATCCTTCAAGTCTGACCAACTTCCCCGAAGTACCATTTGGCCAGAACAATTATTGAAGTTGCCACATGATTATAATTGCGAGTAGGACGTCTTGTGGTGTGGGTTGATGAAATATGGACAGAAATGCGAATGTGGAGGCGTCATGGATTACTCAGATTCAGTTACATACACAGAGAGCCACGCGCATGGACGCACGTGGCAGGAGCCAAACGAACATGGATGTGAGTTGGCGCCGGTCTCGTCCGCAACCAATTTCCTACCTGAATCTGCAAGTAATTCAGACGCTGGAACATTGAGCATAGTGGCCATATTTCATCAACCCAAAAAAGAACCTGCCGCATTTAAGCAACTGCGGCAGGTTCGATAATTAGTTCTTGTTTCTTACGTAGGTAATAAATTCATTTCCGTGGTCTGAGAATGTCTCCGTCGAATCTATCATTCCCATCTTGTATATTGTTCCTGTCATAGGATCTGCAAGAATCGTGTTTTTCTCATCATATCCAATGATGAGCACGCTCTCTCCCTGTTCACCTGTTGCTATCACAGGATATCCCTGACTCACATAGTAGAGAACGGACTTCAGTTCACAGCCAGACAGGTCAAGTATTTCACCGTCGATGTTAGATTTAAGCAGCGACATGGCGGTCTCACCGTGATTCAGCTCATACTGTGAATTCTTCGGCGAGCCCTCGTAATCGAGGATGGCATCGAGACAGACAGCAAGGGATGTCTCCGATTCCTTCTTCTCATCAATCACAATCTGTTTTATCTCGTTTCTCGTTTTCCTGTTGCCCTTCTGCCAGATATATTCCTGTCCATCATTTACGACAACTCCGTTAACAGAAGCGGCTCTGTTTACAGCCTGGAAAGGCTTTGTGTAAATTCCGCAGATATCACCTTCGGCGTATACGTAATACTGTGATTTCTCGTCATCATCACCTTCGATAGAGAAGGTTCTTGTTCCCTCGATGATTACTTCCTTAGGAGTCTGCATATGTATCGCGCCTGGAACATTACTTGTCAGGGCAATCTCCACAACCTTTTCTCTGTTCTCTGTTATTACAGTTGTCAGGGTATTCTTTGTGGTCTTCTCCGTCTGACTGCTCATAATCTGGTCGTCAGATGTAATGTAGTACTGTCCAGACTGCGAATCGTATCTGACTCTGCTCATCTGGATTGAAGAATCCGTCATTACGGCGGAGGTCACATAAGTTCCACTCTCGCTGTAGGTCTTTAGGTTGGTTCCGTTCTTATCCTCGATTATTACTGAATGCATCAGCGTCATTGTAATTCCGGTAGCGTCCTTCAATCCGCTGTTATCATCAGACACACCATATACGAAATCTTCTCCAAGAAATCCTAATGCATATACCTTTCCGCCATTCGGATCCTCTATTACTCTCACCTTACCGGAACTCAAATCCATCAGGTTGATGGCCGAATTGTCATACTCTTCCCAGGCAACCATCTCATTGGTGGCACTTGTCACAAGCTTATCTATAGCCAGACCCTTAACCTGTATCTGTCCAGTGCTCTCATCGAGCCTGATGCAGTAAATATCATCTCCAATATACAGAAACAGCTCATTCTTCCTGTTGACATACGAAAGCTTTGAAAGGTCCTGGTCAAGAATTCCGAAGGACTTGTCATACGGCACATACACCTTTTCCTCTATGGAATTCATGGCATTGTCATAATAGTATACGCATACACCAACTCTTCCTTCGTGACGACCTCTATTCATGTATCCGTATACCATGAACAGTACATTTCCCGCCTCATCCACAGTCATGATCTTGATTCTATTGCGGTCGTAAAGTGTTCTAAGATCAAGATTGTCACTGTCATGGAACGAGAAAATCCTAGCAAGGATTCCCTCACTGTTTCTGTATTCATACAGCGCATTTTCCTGCACAAACACTACAATGCTTCCGTCGTTGCTCTCTTTGAACTGCACGTCCTCGTCAACAATTCCGAGCAGTATCTTATCGTTAATGAATACCTCACCCTCAGGATCAAACACCTGATTCATATCCCTCTGGTAATCGAGCAGATATGTTCTCTCCTCCGTATATCTTATGCGGAAAAATTCATTAACCTGATATTCTTCTATCTTTTTTCCATCAGCAACCTCAACTCTGTAATCAAGCCTGATGGACGCATTCGAGCCATCCATTTCCAGGATTGTTGTCTGAAGGTCAGACACATTTTTAATATTCAGGTCACCCCATGTCACCTGATAAAAACTAGAGTGGATATCTACGTGCTGGTAGGTGCTGTTGTCTCCCTCCTCATTGCTCTCCAGATATGTCACCAGACTCTTTGCCTGCTCCTTGTCAAAAGTCTTCTCGTGGAAATTCAGGACATACTCAAGCATTGGCGATGAGCTTATAATGTCACTTGAAATAATGCGGGTAAAATATCTGATTTCCTCGCCGCCCTCAAGGGTCAACTTTGTCACAAGGATATACTCCTGTTCCTTGTCAATCAGGTCCTTAATTCCAAATACCGCATCAACTTCATCCCCCTGATGGACGTAGTCGTACACCTCCGTGTCCTCGACCAGCCTTGTGGTATCGAGTGACCTGACTTCATAACCCATCGCGGATATTTTTTCCCCGTACAGATTAACCTTCACAAACAGTCTGCGGTCCTCGGGGAGTGGGGTCAGGGAATCTCTCAGATAGTTCACCTTCATGTCACCACTGTACCCATGGAGGGTGTTGACAACGTGACCATCCACATACACGGACACAGTCGGATAAGAAGCCTTCTCCATCTCGACGGTCATATCTGTATTACCCATGTTCATAATGGCGCTTATTATATTTAATGAAAAAATTAAGGTCACCACAAAAAGGATGAGCTTGATAATATGCTGTCTCATGGTGTTTATTCTAATCGTAAACCTGCTAAAAATAAAGTATTATAAAGCGGACATTCGCAAAACAAGGGAAGGGGACGAACCAGGATATGAGTCCTGATGCGTTCCCCTTCCTAAAATCTTCTCTGTTCTGCAGCAAAAACTACTTTGCTACATAAATTCTTGCGATAGCTCTGCTGAGTGCAGTCTCAGCTCTGGCCATATCCGTGTTAGGATTCTTTTCAGCCAGACGACGCTCCGCTCTGATTTTTGCCTCCTCGGCACGCTTCACATCAATCTCGTCAGGCCACTCTGCCACCTCAGCGAGAACAGTGATCTTATCCTGAAGAACCTCAATAAATCCAGCATGAACAGCGGCTTCTTTCTTTTCGCCGTTCTCTTCAGTAATGACTGCTGCTCCAGGAGCAAGAATCATGGTCATGGGTACATGGTTCTTATAGATACCAACCTCACCCTCTGACGTATTGAGCTCCAGCATTGAAGCCTTCCCCTCGTAGAATACTCTGTCGGGACAAATTATCTGAAGATCAAAAACATTTTCAGCCATAGCGACTCCTTACTGTACCTTTGCAAGCACGTCTTCTATACCGCCTGCATTGAGGAAGTAGCCCTCGGGAATACTGTCGTGCTTTCCTTCAAGAATCTCTTTGAATCCCTGGATAGTATCCTTAATCGGAACATAACGACCCTCGAGACCTGTAAACTGTCCAGCAACGAAGAAAGGCTGTGACAGGAATCTCTGAACCTTACGTGCTCTTGATACAACAAGCTTGTCATCCTCTGAAAGCTCATCCATACCAAGAATTGCAATAATATCCTGAAGCTCCTTATATCTCTGGAGAATCTCCTGAACACCTCTGGCAACCTTGTAATGCTCCTCACCAACAACTCTGGGATCCAGAATTCTTGATGTAGACTCAAGGGGATCAACTGCAGGATAAATACCAAGCTCAACGATTGATCTTGAAAGTACTGTTGTAGCATCAAGATGTGCAAATGTTGTAGCTGGAGCGGGGTCAGTCAAATCGTCCGCAGGTACGTATACGGCCTGAACAGATGTGATTGAACCATCCTTTGTAGAGGTGATACGCTCCTGAAGAGCACCCATCTCCGTCTGCAGTGTGGGCTGGTAACCAACCGCTGAAGGCATACGTCCAAGAAGCGCTGAAACCTCTGAACCAGCCTGTGTAAATCTGAAGATATTATCGATGAATAAGAGCACATCCTTACCACCCTTATCACGGAAATACTCAGCCATTGTAAGTCCTGTCAGACCTACTCTCATTCTTGCTCCCGGGGGCTCGTTCATCTGACCAAATACCATTGTGGTCTTATCGATAACGCCTGACTCCTTCATCTCGTAGTACAGGTCATTTCCCTCACGGGTACGCTCGCCAACACCTGTGAAAACGGAATATCCACCATGCTCAGTAGCAATATTTCTGATAAGTTCCTGGATAAGTACAGTCTTACCAACACCGGCTCCTCCAAAGAGTCCGATCTTTCCACCCTTCTGATAAGGGCAGAGCAGGTCAACGACCTTGATACCAGTCTCAAGGAGTTCTGTTGTAGTTGACTGCTCCTCAAAAGCAGGTGCTTTTCTGTGAATAGGTGAATATCCAACTTCTGTAGGTTCAGGCTTATTATCAATGGGCTTACCCAGAACATTGAACATACGTCCAAGGGTATTCTCACCTACAGGAACGGTGATAGGTGCGCCGGTTGCAATTGCATCCATTCCACGTACCATTCCATCGGTAGATCCCATGGCAATACATCTGATAGTATCATCACCAAGATGCTGCGATACCTCAACAGTCAGCTTCTGACCGTCCTTAAGGGGTATCTCGACTGCTTCGTTGATCTCAGGAAGCTGCCCATCAGGGAACTTGATATCAACAACGGCACCGATAATCTGTGTGACTCTGCCAAGATTCTTCTCTGCCATTTAAGTCTTACTCCTTTACTAAAATCTAACTTATAGCCTCTGCTCCGGCTATAATCTCTGTCAACTCCTGTGTAATAGATCCCTGACGGGCTCTATTGTACTGCAGCTCAAGATTTCCAATCATTTCCTCGGCATTGCTGGTAGCTGAATCCATTGCCTGCATTCTCGCTCCGTTCTCACTTGCAAGAGCCTGTGTTAGTGCACCATAAATAATGGATGTCACATACTTGGGAATGATGAGGTCAAGTGCCTCATCCTCTTCCGGCTCATAGTTCATGGGAATAGAGAGCTCTGCTTTTTCATCTTCCGAATCAGTCTCTGTCTCTACCGGCAGTACCTTAATCAGAGTTGGAACATGTGTAACCGTATTCTTGAAATCAGTGTAGGCTACATATATCTCTCCAATCTCTCCCGACTCATATCTCGCAAGGACATCAGCCGAAACCATCTGAGCATCTGAATACAAAGGCTCCTCAATGATGTCTGCCTCGTTGGCAACAATCTCATATCCAGCCCTGGCAAGTCCCTCGCGACCCTTGTTTCCGATGGCGTAAATCTTTACGTCCTCTTTCTTCCAGTCCGCGGTCTCATCATTCTTTGTGATGAGCTTCACAACATTGCCATTGTATCCTCCGGCCAGTCCTCTGTTTGAGGAAATTGTGATAACCAGTTTCTTGTCAGAATCGCCCTTTTTCAGGTAGCGGTGATCGGTGTTGCCTGATCTTGAAATAATCGAGCACACCGTCGTGTACATGCACTGGAAGTAGGCATGTGACCTTTCCGCTCTGGCTTTAGCCCTCTGAAGACGTACTGTCGAAACAAGCTTCATTGCCTTTGTGATCTGCTGAGTACTCTGGATGCTGACTTTTCTTCTCTTGATATCTCTCATGGAAGCCATAAGTTCACAACCTTTCTAAACCCGCAGACCTCTATGCTCCCAGAAAATCTTTCTTGAAGCTTTCAATAGCCTTGATAAGTTTCACTTCTGTCTCGTCTGAGATAACCTTCTCTGTCCTGATTGCCTCAGGAATCTCGTGATGGTTAGTCTTAAGATATTCAAAGAACTCTTTCTCAAACTGTGTAATTTTTTCAACAGGCACATCAAGCAGGTACTTTCTTGTAGCAGTGAAGATAATGATAACCTGGTACTCAACCGGCATGGGATCGTACTGTGGCTGCTTTAATACCTCTTTGATTCTCTCGCCCTGTGCAAGCTTCTCCTTTGTATCGGGGTCAAGCTCTGATCCGAACTGTGCAAAGCTTGCAAGCTCTCTGTACTGAGCAAGGTCCACACGAATAGGAGCCGCAATCTTCTTCATGGCCTTAATCTGGGCAGCACCACCAACTCGTGATACTGAAAGTCCAGCGTTTACAGCGGGACGGAATCCAGCATTGAACATCTCTGTCTCCAGATAGATCTGACCATCAGTAATTGAGATAACGTTGGTAGGGATGTATGCAGATACATCTCCTGCCTGAGTCTCGATGATGGGAAGTGCGGTGAGGGAACCTCCGCCGTACTCCTCGCTCATTCTTGCAGCTCTCTCAAGAAGTCTTGAGTGGAGATAGAATACATCTCCAGGGTAAGCCTCACGTCCCGGTGGACGTCTCAGAAGCAGTGAGAGTGTACGGTATGCAGTAGCATGCTTTGACAAATCGTCATAGATTACCAGTACATCCTGTCCATTCTCCATCCACTCCTCACCGATAGCACATCCACTATAGGGAGCGATGTACTGAAGGGGTGCAAGCTCACTTGCTGTAGCGGCAACTACTGTCGTATATGACATAGCGCCGAATTCCTCCAGGCTCTTTACGATGGAAGCAACTGTAGATGCCTTCTGTCCGATGGCAACGTAAATACACTTTACTCCCTGGCCCTTCTGGTTGATGATTGTATCAATAGCAATTGCAGTCTTTCCAGTCTGTCTGTCACCGATGATAAGCTCACGCTGTCCTCTTCCGATGGGAACCATGGCATCAATAGCCTTGATACCTGTCTGAAGAGGTGTATCAACGGACTTTCTTGTGATAACACCTGACGCAACTCTCTCTATCTTACGGTACTTATCTGTCTGGATGGGTCCCTTTCCATCGATGGGCTGACCAAGTGCATTTACAACACGGCCAACCATGGCATCGCCAACGGGAACCTCAACCACTCTACCGGTTGTCTTTACAATATCACCCTCGTTGATGTTCTTGTGGTCACCGAGAAGAACGACACCAACGTTGTCTTCCTCAAGGTTGAGGACCATACCGAACACACCACCGGGGAACTCCAGAAGCTCGTTCATCATAGCCTTCTCAAGACCGTGAACGCGGGCAATTCCGTCTGCTACCTGGATTACTGTACCGACATCAGATATTTCAAGCTGCGCAGAATACTGCTTGATCTGTTCTTTTAATACAGAACTGATTTCTTCAGGCTTTAAATTCATTTCTCTTGCGCACCTTTCTGTTAATTTTGCAGCTGGACCTGAAGCAGGTCCTTCTTAAGATTATCGATGCGGGTCTTAACAGAACTGTCTACAACCCTGTCACCGATTCGAATAACCATACCACCAATAAGAGACGGGTCAACCTCATACGCAACCTCTATCTCCTTATAGCCTGTAGTGGCAAGAAGCTTCTCCATAATCTCTGACTTTCTGATTTCGTCGAGAGGAAGTGGTGTAACCACCTGGGCAACTCCTATGCCCATCAGCTTCATAACGGCATCAATGAAATAATCAAAAACAGAAATCACCTCACCAAATCGGTCCTTCTCAACCATAATGACGAGAAGACCCATGAGGTCATCTGAGATCTTGCCCTTGAGCGCCTTCTCAATGACTTCCTGTTTTTCCTCCTTTGTAATCTGGGGAAGCTTCATAAAACGAGAGAACTCTCCGTCACTTACAAAGGCAGTCTTTAAACCTTTGACCTCCTCGAGAAGCTCTGCGGCCTTATTCTCTTCAACGGCAAGCTCATACAGCGCCTGCCCGTAGGTCTGTGCTATCAGCTTAGCCATGTGCTCTCACCCATTTCCTTAAGAGTTTCTTCCACAAGGGAATCCTGTATTCTTGTATCGATGGAAGCGCTTACTACCTTGCCTGCCATCATTGAGGCTATCTCGATCATTTCTTTTCTCACATCATCCTTAGCCTTCTCTTTTTCAAGCTCAGCTTCAGCCTTGGCATGGGCAATGATTCTCTGTGCCTCCTGCTTGGCTTCCTCGATGATCTGATTCTGATTGGCAACAGCCTTCTTCCTCGCCTCGGCAAGGATCAGTTCAGCCTCATTATTAACTTCCTTAAGCTTAGTCTCGTATTCGCCCTTCAGTACTTCGGCACTTTCCTTGTCCTCACGGGCCGCATCAAGTTCTGCTTTTATTTTTTCCTGGCGCTTCTTAAGAAACTCACGCACAGGATTAAAAAGAAGATTTGAAGCAACAAGAACCAGCACAAACACTGCAATAAGTGTCAGAAATGAATCGTGCAAAAGCTGGAAGTCAAGATCAAATAATCTTTCCAAGACTCTTCCTCCTTTCCTTCAAAGATACTTGGGAAAAGTCTGATTTAGCCAACGAGTGGCTGAACGAACAGAAGAAGCATAGCTACAAGCAGACCATAAAGACCTGTTGTCTCGGCAACCGCCTGTCCAAGAAGCATAGTAGATGTGATATCACCCTTTGCTCCGGGGTTACGTCCAACAGCTGCTGCTGCGTGACCTGCTGCAATACCCTGACCTACACCAGGTCCGATACCTGCGATAACCGCAAGACCTGCACCGATTGCTGAACATGCTTTGATCAGATCTGCACCTGAAATTCCTTCCATAGTTGAATCCTCCTTATTAATTAAAAGTAGTTACTTATATTTAAATGTTTAATCTAAACCGTCTCCAATTGCATCTGCCACATATGTCATGGTCAGCATACAGAATACATAGGTCTGAATCGCACCTGAGAACAGGTCGAAATAGACATGCAGAATCGCAGGCCAGCCGTATGCTATCTTCGACAGAAGTCCATATACCAGCGCCATCATAACCGTTCCTGAAAGCACATTGGCAAACAGACGAAGCGACAGCGAGATAGGAACTGCAACGTCACCGATAACATTAATCGGAGCCCAGAATGGCCATGGGTCACAGAGACCCTTGATGAAGCCACTGATCTTCTGATACTTGATTTTGTTAAAAAATATCAGACAGAATGTGATGATTCCGAGCGGGAATGTCACACCGTAATCAGCAGTCGGCGGTCTGAGGCCAAACAGACCTGAAATATTACTGATCAGTATGAAAATGAAAATCGTACTGATGTAATTAACAAACTTCGGAGCTGCCTTACCCATTGAGCTTGTAACCATTCCGTCGAGCATATCCACAACCATCTCAACGATGTTCTGGAAAGTACCCGGAACCTCTGTTGCATGCTTGATTGCCCTGTTGGCTGCAATACAGAAACCAATGATGATAAGCATCACAATAAGCAGACAGATGTGAGAAGTCGTAATCCACACCTCCTGCCCAAACAGGTTGTATGAAAAGACTCCCTTGATCATAAAGCCAAGGTCTCCTGAAAGCAGGATTACACTATTCATACATTCACCTCCTTCTTATATATTGGCGGGCTCGTCAGTCCCATCCTCTGAGTCCTCCAAAAGAGGCTCACCCTTCGGATAGGGAAGTGATAACCCTAGAAAAACAAACAACCTGTGAAACATAGGTTGAGCGTAGGCGCCCACCTTCAGGCTGAATATTCCGATAGCATACGCAAGAGCACAGCTCCTGTCAGTATTTTTTACAATAAAATATACAACTATCATTCCAGCTGCAGCTACAAGATATCTGATAATCGCATGAGTCCTGATAAGCGAAATCGCATCGCCTTCCGAAAGGCCAAGGGCTCTGCCTAGTCCCAGATACATATGGATTGCCCAGAACAGGGAAACCACTATGCCACACCACCAGCATACTGACAGCTGAACAAAATAATGATTCGAAAAAAATATGAGGCAGATAATCTGACCGACAATACCCACTGCAACAATACCGGCCAGCAGCTCACGTAGTGTCTCATCCGGCCGTCTAGTGTTTTCTTCTGCGCTTATCATCGTCACCAAATATATCCTTTGACATTATGTAGATATTCCTAAAGCCTGCTGCAGCCCCAAGAAAAAATAGTATGATAACAATAAATGATGTCCCAAGCTTCTTATCTAAAAACATACCCAGCGCGGAACATAATATGATGGGCACCAGCATATTTATACTGAACTGTGTGACCATCGCCAGAGACTTAAATACACTCTTATCATTCTTCATATCTGCTCGCCTCAAAATAATCAAAGTAATTATACTAATTATCGGCAAATAAGTCTATAGCACTTTTTCGAGTAAATACTATAACAATTTTGTTTTTTCACCTGTTTTCTGTTGGAAAGATTAGGATATTGGGATAAAATATAAGACACAGTTTCATATCAACAAAATATATTTTGCAAAAAGTAAGGGGAGAAATGTATGGACAAGCCAACATTATACAGACGCAGAATAATTCCGGACGAATGCGTTCCACTCAAGGATGACGAAATCCTGTACTGGGACGACCGTGTGATTGTAACGAAATGGAAGGCCCTCCATCCCAAGAAAGATCTTCACCACGGCTTCTCCTGCTACTTTCTGAGGGAAGGATACAAGGTCAGCAAATTCCTCTACGAGAACGACGACCTCCTCTACTGGTACTGCGATATCATGGACTACGAGGAGCGTCCCGATGAGAATGCCTGGGTGTTCCGCGATCTCCTTGCTGATGTTCTTGTGTATCCCGATGGTTTCGTAAAGGTTGTGGACCTCGATGAATTCGAGGAAGCACTCGAGAACGGTTCAATCACGGTTGAGGATGTGAAGAAGGCCCTGAAATGCCTGGACAACCTTCTTAAGACAATTTACTCAGGAGACTTTGACAAGCTCACCGACGAGATTTCCTGCAGAATATAAGAATAGAATTAGGGCTGTCGCATCAGATGCGGCAGCCCCTTATTTGTGTAATCAACTTATTAAAGCTTAAATGTTATCTCTCTTCCAGAGAAATGATATTCATAGTACGCAACGCCCGCTGCCTGGAACATCTTCTTTGCAGCGATGTTGCCCGCCGTGCCATCGTATTTGTCCCCGGCATAGACAACCGTCTTAATCCCCGCCTGAATAATGGCCTTGGCACATTCATTACAGGGAAAAAGTGTTACATACAATTTTGTTCCCTCGAGACTTCCACCCCTGTAGTTCAGAATAGCATTGAGTTCGCTGTGGCTTACGTATGCATACTTTGTATTCTCATACTCACCCTCCCTGTCCCAGGGAAAAGTGTCATCAGAACATCCCATCGGAAAACCATTGTATCCAATAGAGAGTATCTTGTTTGTGCCGCTTACGATACATGCACCAACCTGAGTATTGGGGTCCTTTGACCTGAGTGACGCAAGCATGGCAACACCCATAAAATACTCGTCCCAGGAAATATAATCAGAGCGCTTTGCTGTCATACATTCTTCCACTGCCTGCCTCGAGCGGCAGACCCTTTCACAGACTAATCCTACTTTGTTCCAAAAATTCTGTCTCCAGCATCGCCGAGACCAGGAACAATATACTTGTGGTCATTGAGCTTCTCATCAAGAGCGCCAACGTAAATATCAACATCGGGATGTGCATCCTGCATAGCCTTGAGTCCCTCGGGAGCTGCAATGATGCAGAGGAAGTGAATACTCTTGCATCCTCTTGCCTTAAGCATATCGATTGCCGCTATTGATGAACCACCTGTTGCAAGCATAGGATCAACCACGAAAACCTCTCTCTGAGCACAATCCTCAGGGAGCTTGCAGTAGTACTCAACAGGAAGTGCTGTCTCAGGGTCGCGGTAAAGACCGATATGTCCAACCTTTGCAGCAGGAATGAGGCTGAGCATTCCGTCAACCATTCCAAGACCAGCCCTAAGAATAGGAACAACTGCCAGCTTCTTTCCCTTGAGCTCCTTAACTACAGTCTTGCAGATGGGAGTCTCAATCTCTGTATCCTGGAGAGGCAGCTCTCTTGTTGCCTCGTAGCAGATAAGCATTGCAATCTCGCTTATTGTCTGACGGAAATCCTTTGTGCCTGTATCAGTTCTTCTGATATAGCCAATCTTATGCTGAATAAGCGGATGGTCCATAATTACTGTTTTTGCCATTACTCTCCTCCAAATCTCTGTCACTAGACAGTATAAATAAAATGAATAATTCCCAATATTTTACAAATCTGCATCCAGCATTCCCACTCTGCGGCAATGCTTCTCTTCTCCTGAGAAAGGAGTCTCAAGAAATACATCTGTTATAGCCTCTGCCAGTCCAGGTCCAACAATGTTGGCACCAAGCGCAAGACAGTTCGCATCATTGTGAAGACGTGTCATCTTAGCCATAAGCTCATTTGTACAGAGAGCACATCTGACGCCCTTCACCTTGTTGGCACACATAGAGATGCCGATTCCCGTCGTACAGATAACGATTCCTCTCTCAACTTCACCTGATGTAAGTGCCTTGGTAACAGCCTTACAGTAAACCGGATAATCACATGAATTCTTATCATATGTACCCATGTCCTCAACCTCATGACCCGTTGCCTTAAGATGGGCTATAATAGTCTCTTTAAGGTCAAATCCACCATGATCACTTCCTATTGCAACCTTCATACCAAACCTCCATATTTATGAAAAATATATGCTTATAGTATATCACACTTTAATCACTCTGTGGGCAGCAGCCTTAAGTAATCTGTTCATTACTGCCATGCCCATTCTAGGTGTATCAAGTTCCTCGGAATATATCCTTGTCACCCCGATATCATCGAATTCCCTCAGCACCGCAAACAGATGTCTGGCTATCGTCTCCTCGTCAGCCTTGGAGCCCACGACACGGACAACTCCATCCTTGTAAAGCTCCCTATTTTCTTCCGTAGCAATAACTCCGACCAGCTCACCGCTTTCTTTCCCTTTGGCAACAGCAGAGTTGATGTAAGCAGTGACGTTCCCGTCCTCTCCGCTCACAATATAAAGTTCTCCCTGTGGAGCATAGTGCTTATATTTCATTCCAGGGGCCTTCGGATGAGTACCATCAGGCAGGATGCCTCCTATTGCAGGATCAATTTCTATCCTACCAACAATACTCCCCAACATATCCGGTGTAATATACCCGGGCCTTAACAGCATTGGGACGTCTCCCGTCAGATCTACAATCGTGGACTCAACTCCGATACCTACTGCCCCACCGTCCAGCACCATCTCAATCCGTCCATCAAGGTCGCTCATTACATGAGATGCAAGTGTCGGACTTGGCCTTCCCGACCTGTTGGCACTGGGTGCCGCGATATACCCAGTCGAATTTCTGATAAATTCCAAGGCTGCCTTATGGTCTGGCATCCTCACTGCAACAGTATCAAGCCCTCCCGTCGTTGAATACGGAACCATATCACTCTTATTGAAAATCATCGTAAGTGGCCCCGGCCAGAATGCATCTGCCAGGAGCTTTGCCGACTCCGGAATGCTTTTCACAATAGGTTCAAGGGCACTCATTTCTGCGATATGGACAATCAGTGGATTGTCAGACGGCCTTCCCTTAGCTGCGTATATCTTTTTCGAGGATTCTGCATTCAGGGCATCTCCGCCCAGACCATATACAGTCTCCGTAGGGAATGCAACAAGTCCCCCATCCTTAATTATTTTTCCCGCTTTTTCAAAAATTGCACTGTCCGCTCCTGTGCCTGACAGTACGCAAAGCTCTGTTTCCATTTTGGCGCCTTCCGAATTGCCTTAATTTCCTTCCATATATGATGCAATGACATCCCATATGTCATCAGTCTCAAATCCAAGCTTCCAGCAGGCGACACCAGCTATATTGTTGGCCGCCATCAGGTTAAGCTTTGCCTGTATTGACTGTGCATCTTCCATCCATAATTTATATGTTATTCCATCATCCACCATCTCTCCATAGTTCTGGGCACATGCATCATCCCAGACCATATTGATATTGTGGTTTGAAACAAAATTCTGAGCAGTCTGCATATCAACGGCTTCACTGGACAGTGTCGTTCCCTCGGCCCATACTCTCGTATAGAAGGGAATACCATTGATGACCTGCGAAGCATCCACATCCTGAAGAGTCTTCTCTATACCCTCCTGGACAAAATTGAAGGATGCAACCGAACCACTCTCAGTAGAACCGGCATAGTGTTCATCATATCCCATAATAATCACATAGTCCGCATATTGACCCTGTACTTTCCTATTATAATGGGATGTGTACTCCTTCGGTACATAGTTGTCTACGGACAGCACCAGACCATTCTGTCTGCAGGGAATCGAAAGCTCCCTAATGAACTGGGCAAAACCGTCTCCGCAGGAAGCATCAAGTGTCTCAAAGTCTATATTGATTCCATCGAGACCAAGCTCAAGCGCCGCACTCACAAGATTATTGATCAGGGTCTGTCTGTGTTCTGTGTATGACAGCACCTCAAAAGAACTCACAGCATCATTGAAATTATCAATAAGTCCCCAGACCTCAAGTCCCTTCTCATGCGCTCTTGCAACATACTCAGGACTTCCAATATTGGAAATATTACCCTCATTGTCAATGAGTGAAAACCAGGTGGGTGATATTACATTCATATCCTTCGTTCTGTCAACAACACTGTCAAGAGTCTCAAGTGACGCCTCGGTACTCATCACCTGGTGCCATCCCAGGCAGATTTTATGATCGCGCAGTGTGTGCGTGATATTCAGCTGAGAAGGATTCACGGCAGGCGTCTCCACCTCAGTCCTGTAATTGTCAAGACGCTTAATCTCAACATATCCCAGAAAACCGTCGTCTGTCTTGACCTCGCTCCACTCTTCCATGGGATTGACAATCTCTACCTTCTCGCCCTTACTGATCTCCCTGAGGATAGGACTCTTAACACCACCAAGTACCCTCACCTGCGTATCGTCCACAACATCAGCAACCTGAATCTCTCCCCAACTGCTCTTAATCTCGATATGATTAGGCGCAGTGAAGGTCTTGACCTCAATTGCCGAATGCTGCTCCACATAATCAAGGGAAATGTATCTGTCTCCGTTCTTCGTCAGGAGAGTTCCATCTCCTTCAGTAACCTTGCTGGTTCCATTTCCATCGGTATAGAAAAGAGCCTGCTCATGCTCATCGTAATACAGGTTCTCGCAGAATTTCTCCTCTGCCATCTCAAAAGGCAGATAGAACCTGCCACCTGTACACAGTGCTCTCTCTTCAATAAATTCACCATTCAGGAGAATGGATGTGTCCTCCCCTCCTGTAAGCTTAAAATAGTCATTCAGATCAGCCTTCTCCTTGGAATATGAGAGTTTCTCAAGCATTCCTGAACTGAAGGTCATCACTGCTATTATAATAATGAGGATAATGGCAACGAGGGCAGGAATCAGTTTCCTGATAAATTTCCTTCTGGCCCTTCTTTTTCCACCAGTCGCCTTACGACGGCGTTTCCTCTTTCTTTCAACATTATTGTAATCGTCCATCAAATATCCCTTTTCATACATTATACATAACTATAATCTGTATAATGTTACCATAAAGACAGCCGGTGATTCAACCACCCGAATCATTTCTCACACTCTTTTTACAGCCGAAGGAGCCCAAGTAAAATATCCCTCCAGCCGGCGCCCTATGGTCAGAATTCTGCGATATACCTTATCTTTCAGTATGTAACCTTATCGTAGCAAACCCTGATAAGTTCTCCTTTCTCATTCTGTTGCATATCAGCCATGTACGTATAATTGCCTTTTTCCCGCACGACAGTACGCGCTATCTCTCCGAGAGACGAGCGTCTGCCACACAGATAAACCGGCACTTCTTCTCCAACTACATGGCATAAATCCACAAAACATTCGATTTCATCTCTAATCAGGTCTATCATAATTCCCCCCTGAATCAGAACACCCCGCATATGACAGCAATTCCCATAAGGATTCCGTGATATATTTTTCTGCCAAAACACAGGGCAGCATCAAGTAACAAAGAGACGGGCGAACGGTACAAATAATTAAAAAAACAGTATTGTATGTTGCTTGCATATAAAATTGTTAAAGGATAAAATTCACCCACGAATAAACTAGAAGTATCTAAATTTATCTGGTGAAAAATTCGGCAGATTGCCGATGACATTCCCCGGAAGGGGAATGAGAAACGAAAAAAGCCACTGCATAGTCAATAGACTGCAGCTTAAAACACGTCAATCACTCCTTTCGGTACCGGATTGTCCGCGCCGTCCCATGAGCGTATTATATTTGCGCCATTCTGATTTTGCAAGAAAAATATAAAAATTTTTTAAAATCATCAATACTAAACTCTCATTCTATTGACGAAAACACTAAAGAAATATATACTTTTTGCTACATTAGAAGACACTTGATAAGGAGGTGACCTTCCATGAAATTAGAAAAAGTTAATGACCATCAGATCAGATGCACCCTTACCAAGGCAGATCTGGCGGATAGACATATGAAGCTCTCAGAGCTTGCTTACGGTTCAGACAAGGCAAAAAGTCTCTTCAGGGACATGATGCAGCAGGCCGCCTATGAATTCGGATTTGAGGCAGAGGACATTCCGCTCATGATAGAGGCAATCCCTCTCTCAGGTGACTGTATCGTTCTTATCATCACAAAGGTTGAGGATCCTGATGAGCTTGATACAAGATTTTCGAAGTTTGCTCCTTCCCTTGATGAGGATTCCGATGATAGTGACGACAGTTCAGAGGAATCACCTGCGATTCCATCACTCTCTGTAACTGCAGACGATGTGATTGATCTCTTCAAGAAGCTCCACAGTGATCTCACTGAGACAGCAGAGCGTCTTGCTTCCCAGTCAAAGGCTGAGGAGAAGGACAAGCCTGGCAAGGAGAAGCTTGCAGTATCTGTCGCTGAGGATATGGTACGCATGTACAGGTTCGACTCACTAGATGATGCGATTCGCCTCGCCCATGTACTCAAGGGTTTCTATGACGGAGAGAATGATCTCTATAAGAGTACAACACCCGAAGGGTTCTACCTTGTCCTTCATAAATCCGCCCACACTGCGGAGCAGTTCAACAAAGTATGCAACATTCTCGCAGAGTACTCTTCCGTTGTACGCTACACAAAGGGCAGCAATGCATTTCTTTCCGAGCACGCTTCAGTTATGCTCAGCAAGAATGCGCTTCAGAAGCTTGCGCAGATTGAGGCATAGTTAACAGCGCCAGGAACTGTCGGAATCATATTTTTTCAAAAAATAAGCCCCCGTATGGTGAATCCATACAGGGGCTTTCATTTTTCAGTAGAAAAATTCCATCGGTAGAACTGTCTTTTATGCCTGAACCGCGTTCATCTTAGCAAGAAGCTCGTTGATATCAATTCCATGAACCATAGCTGCCTCCTCAAGGGTCTCACCCTGTGCTGAAGGACATCCGAGGCAATGCATTCCAATCTCAAGAAGAACAGGTGCTGCTTCAGGCTTGATTCTGAGGATATCGCCAATTGTTGTATCTTTTGTAATTTCTGCCATGATTTTATCTCCATTTCCATTTCATTTTTTGAATTATCGTAACGAGAGTATAACACTTTAACAGTCCTTATTTCAAGGGGCACAATCACACTTTATCTCCCATTTATGTTTGTAAAAAAGTACACCCTCTAAACTTGACTATAAGACCCTACTTTCATATAATAAGAACGACGCACTATGCGCTGTAATTAGGACCGGCTGCCCATTTCGGGCATTGCCGATACCTGTTTAACAATTTTATTTTTAAAGGAGGCAATATAAACATGAGAGAAGAATGGAATGGCTTCGTTCCCGGCAAGTGGGACAAAGAGATTAACGTTCGTGACTTCATCCAGAAGAACTACACTCCCTATGATGGAGATGAGAGTTTCTTAGCAGGACCTACTAAGGCTACAGAGGAGCTTTGGGCACAGGTTATGGAGCTTACAAAGAAGGAGCGCGAGGCAGGTGGTGTCCTTGATATGGATACAAAGGTTGTTTCAACAATCGTTTCACATGGCCCTGGCTACCTTGACAAGAGCAAGGAGACTATCGTTGGTTTCCAGACAGATGCTCCTTTCAAGCGTTCACTTCAGCC
>DCHL01000072.1:56616-57162 GCA_002317595.1 Lachnospiraceae bacterium UBA1753
AGAAGGCTTGCTCAGACAACGGCTATGAGGTTGACCCTGAGATTTCTGAGTTCTTCTCAACTCACAGAAAGACTCATAACGCTGGCTGCTTCGATGCTTACAATGCAGAGATGAGAGCTTGCCGTACATCACACATCGTAACAGGTCTTCCTGATGCTTACGGACGCGGACGTATCATCGGCGACTACAGAAGAGTTGCTCTTTACGGTATCGATCGTCTTATCGAGGACAAGCTCGATCAGAAGGATTCTACAGGACGTGTAATGACTGATGACGTTATCCGTCTTCGTGAGGAGATTTCAGAGCAGATCGTTGCTCTCAAGCAGATGAAGGTTATGGCTGCTTCATACGGTATTGATATCTCAGCTCCCGCTAAGAACGTACAGGAAGCAATCCAGTTCACATACTTCGGATACCTTTGTGCAGTTAAAGAGCAGAATGGTGCTGCTATGTCTCTTGGACGTACTTCAACATTCATCGACTGCTTCGCAGAGCGTGACCTTGCAAACGGCGTATTCACAGAGGAGCAGATCCAGGAGTTCGTTG
>DCHL01000150.1:0-7902 GCA_002317595.1 Lachnospiraceae bacterium UBA1753
ATATTAACACAGGCCCGGGAAAATTCACAAAAGCGAAGGAATTCCTAGAAAACTATAGCCTGCTTGAATCGTGCCAGCAGGCTTTGTCTTATGACAGATAAGGTTTCAATTTTCTAACGAGTTCATATACTTTGGTTCCAGGAGCAGAAGCTGATGGAAGTTTTCGTTTATTGATTCTGTCAAGTCTTTCTGCGTTTGCAATAGCTGCATCCATGTAAGGTAAGAGTATCTTATACATATCTGTACGATTCTTTTCATATTTACCATAGCCAAGAGAGGTAAGAATCTCTGATAGTTTTGGCCAGTAAGACGTCCTATGGATATCTGATTGCATGAAACTGAAATGCAATAGGAACCATAATTCGATACATTGATTTGACCATATGGCGTGGTAAGTGGTTTCGCCGGTTGATTCCAATACGCAAAGTTCTGCGGTTTTATCGATGTGGTCTGAGGGGAAATCATCAGTATCATATACAACCCAAACATGCTTATATCCATTAGCAGAAGATGTCACCATGTTCTTTGCCTTTTGAAAAAGGCTTAGAGTGTTATCTCCGGCGCCGTGAACACCCAGCTGAATGCGGTCAGAGTAGGTACTGTTGATGATTTCCTTCATAGCTCCAAAGTAGGCCGGTTCAGTGTCTGTTCCTTCAGTTATGATGAGGTGATATTCTGGCTGGATTTTCTTAGGCCTGTCGCGTCTGGCTTTCATCCAGTTTTTATCAAGATCACTTTTCTTAGGTGGTTTTAGACTCATCAGAATCCGCCTCCCAACATACCTCTGAGATATGGATCTGCTCCGTAGCGTCCTTCCAGATACTGCTTATCAAAAGCTGCTGTGTTCTTGATTCTTTCATTATCCTCACCACGAATTTCATGAAGAGAATAGATTTCGCTCTCGTGCTCATCATTTTCTGCTGCAAACCAGATTTCATCACGGCGGAATACCGTGTTCTTTAAGGTGAACATATCATGAGAGGTGAAAAGCAGCTGTGCACCATACTTATTTATTTCCTTATTCTTGAATAATAAAATAACATACTTAAGAAGCTTCGGATGAAGTTTTGCATCCAATTCATCAATGATGACCAAGCGTCCTTCACGAAGTGCAAGCAGGATAACAGGAAGAGCTGCAATAAGCTTTCTGGTACCATCTGATTCATCAGAAAATGGTAGTTCATATTCTGACGACCCAACGCTTCGCTTCGTAAAGAGCTGCTTGCTCTCTTCATCGTAGCGGTAGTCTGTAATATCTATATCCATATCATTTAATGCACAGATGAGCTGAGCCTTGTATGGTGCATCCTTGGCAAGCATAATCTGATGCTCGACCATTGGATTGGCATAGCTGCGGATAATACAATTCTCAAACCAAGTCACGACTTCGCTGATAACCGGAATGTCATAGTTTATGGCAAGGAAAGAGAGATATGGCATCTTTGGATTTACACTGGTATTGATGCTCTTCTTATTTACGGACGGCCCCAGCGTTATGCCGTCTGTCTCTCGTTCGAAGATAGTTGCAGACTTCTTGCCAGTAACCTGCTTACGGTAAAGGGACTCTGAGATTACCTCATCACTCCTGAGCGCGATATAATAGCAGTATTCGCTCTTTGCAATTCTAAAGAACATACGGAACTCTGTAGGTTCAGTTGCCGAGGTCTGATCGAACAGAAACGGAACTGCATCAATCTTCTGCTGAAGGATGAGATTCTGGCGGTTCTTTCCAAGTTCGTTTACTGGCTTTACAATAGTTGAAATAACACATGATAGAGCCTGTAGCAGGTTGGTCTTACCACCTCCATTCGGTCCATATATAACACTCACAGGTATAAGGTCGGCTGCCTTTTCCTCAGAAATTAATGTTTCTCTGAATTCAGGAAGCGTGGCGGCCTGAAAGTCTATTGTTGTTTCTCCTCTATAAGACTTAAAATTCTGAAATGAAAACTGGCATAACATAATTTGTAGTCTCCTTTCCTAAGGGTATTAACTAAGGGTATTATATGATGAACAAACGAAGAAATGCAATGTTTATATTTGATTTAAGAAAAAAAACTGCTGATTATCGATATAAAACGAAATATCATCTTGTTCTGTGATGAATTGGTGCTTAGTGCTTGGGGCTTGGGGCTGATCGGGGCTGAATGCTGAATTGGAATCCCTGGCTTCACCTTCATCATTCACCTTCAACATTCAACCTTCAAAATATCAAGACTATCCAACTAACAATAACCATCACCCCCGCTACCATAATGACATACCCAGGTTTCCCCCAGGGGCATTTCTTTTTTGCAATAAGGAAAATCAGATTATACAGTGCCAAAATCAAAATAATAATCTGTACTGTTAATGTCATAATAATCACCTCTCCAAAATGCAAACTGCCGCACCAAAACAATGCGGCAGTTCTCTAAAATTCTCTATCTCGAAAAATACTTATCTATTCCATCAGCCATTCCTGTGGCCATCTTGGTCTGGTAATCCTCCGTGGCCATGAGGGCATCCTCATTGGGATTGGTCATATAGCCCATCTCAATGATTGTCACCGGAACCTGACACCAGTTGATACCGCTCATGGTATCTGTCTCCCACACGTACTCCTTCTTACAGCCAGTTGCCGCTACAAAGGAATTCAGCACACAGTCAGACAGTGCGCGGCTCTGGGAATATATCTGCGAGCAGTACGGGTTCGAGGGTGTAGGACAGATAGTCATTGCCCCGTTAGCACTTGAGCTGTTCGAACCATTTGCGTGGATTCTGATAAAAGCACCGGCACCAGCATTGTTGGCAACCTGGGCCCTCTCCGCATTACTGATATTCACATCATTTAATTCCCTGACCATAATAACAGAATAGCCACGGCTCTGAAGTATCCCCTTCAGTTTTTGGGCAACCGCAAGAGTAAGCTGATACTCAGCAAGTCCAGATGCCACTCCGGAGGTTCCACCTGCAACCTTAGCCTTCATTTCAGAGGCCCCGGGACCGACTGGCTCCTTCTGGCTGTTTCCCTTGCCCTGATGACCTGCATCTATGACAACAAGACGCGAATTGGAAGGTGCCTGGGTTTTAGCCGAAGTATCCGAGGTCTCCCCACTCTGGGAATCCGCACCAGCCTGATTGCCGGCGCCATCCTGTGCATCTGCCTGCTCTCCTTCAGTCTGAGACTCTGCACCTGATGCAAGTTCCTCAAGAGCTGTCTTATACCCTTCGGCCTCCTTGTCAGTAGCCGCACGAACATAATCAAGACTCACGTATCCGGACACTTTTTTCCCTTCGTCAAGCACCTCAACCTTGGCAAAGCCATTCTCGTCCTTGCTTCGCATCATAACGGTACCCATAGAAAACATATCTACAACAGCACAGTCTGTATTTGGTTCACTTCTCAATTTTACATTTGTACCAGTAATTGCAATATACTCACCCAGCTCCGTCTCAGAAGCAGATGCGTCAGCTGCATCACCTGCATCTACATCTGCCAGGGAATCCCCACCATCAGTTCCGGCATTTTCAACGCTTTCAGAATTATCAGTATCCACATTCACCTGAGCATCACCATCAGATCCATTATCCAGTCCAGCGGCATCTGCCGAATCAGAATTATCATCCTTAATTATGATTCTCGGCTCCTCCTGCTCAATTTCTGTATTTGAGGGTTCCTTATTCTCCTCTGCCTTCTTCCCACATCCGGCAGATGCAATAACAACGGCACCAACTATCAGTGCAAAAAATATTTTTCTAAACTTCATCATCAATAAAACCTTATCTATCCTTCATCATCAATAAAACCTTATCTATCTTTATCACTACTTCAGCGAGCCTTCAGTTCCCCATACAATTCCCTCACCGTCTTCCTGTAAACAGGATGCACGGCAAACGGTGCGATTTCATTAAGCGGCTCAAGGACGAACATGCGGTTTGTCATATCTGAATGCGGTATCTCAAGAGAAGGCTCAGATATTGAAATCATCTCATCATCATATAGAAGGATGTCAAGGTCCAGAGTCCTTGGACCCCAATGCACCTTGCGCTCGCGCCCTGCCTCCTGCTCAATTTCATGGCACAGCCATAACAGTTCCACGGGACTTAGCAGCGTATCCAGTTCCAATGCTCCGTTCAAAAAATCGTCCTGCTCAACTCCTCCGTAAGGCGGTGTCACAATGAGTTCTGATACCTTCATCACGCGGCATTTTTCATTCTCATCAAGCTTTGAAACAGCGCCTTTGATAAGCGCCCTGCTGTCTCCCATATTTGACCCCAGCGCAATGTATGCCTTATGCCAGCTGCGCGTCACCTGAACGCCGACAGTATCTACAGGAAGCCCTATTGGAGCCCAGGGTTTCTTCACTGTCAGTTCGACAGACCGAAGAAGCGGCGCATAATAAGAAAGAATCGCTCCTGCAAGCTGCTCTGCAACTGATTCAATAAGCTTATATGTATTTTTTTCCATGAAAGCACAGATGAACCTGCAAACATTGCCATAATCAATTGACGCTGTCAGGTCATCACTAGAGCCAGCCTTGCTGATATCCACAAATAAGACCGCAGACACAAGAAACTTCTGTCCCAGGCTTCTCTCCTCCGCGAACACACCGTGTCGCGCGTATACTTCAAGGTCGTTAATAAAAATCTTATCCATTAATGTTGTCCCTTATTTAATACTGTCCCTAACTATTTTATACTGTCCCTAATAGCCTCCATCATTCGGATGGCCCTGTAGTTTTCCTTAACATCGTGGACCCTGACGAACATTGATCCCTGCTGGACTGCAAGCACCGATGTCACCAGTGTGCCTTCCACTCTCTCATTTGTAGGAAGGTCGAGAGTGAGTCCAATCACCGACTTCCTTGAAGTACCAAGCAGCACCGGATATCCCGCCGGCATGATAAAATTCGGATGCGCCAGAGTCTGAAGATTCTGCTCGTAGGTTTTGCCAAATCCCACACCGGGATCGAGGATGATTTTGTCATCGGCAATCCCCGCCTCTCTGGCGAGCCTGAGCTGCTCCTCCATATCCTTGGCCACCTCCGCGGCAAAGTCCTTAAGAGGTGACACAAGCTCAGTCCTGTTATGCATAAGACAGCACACCTTGCCGCTCTCTGCAATCTCCCTGCCCAGCCTTTCATCAAAAGAGAGTCCCCACACTGAGTTGATGAGGTCAGCACCGCTCCTTACCGCTTCAGCTGCAACTGCAGACTTATAGGTATCTATTGATACAGGAATATCAAACTCCGTCTTTATCTTCTCAACGACAGGGGCCGTGCGCTCGATTTCTTCCTCGTCGCTGACCATCTCATGACCTGGACGCGTGGATTCCCCACCAACATCAATAATGTCAGCACCCTCACTGATCATTTTTTCCGTGTGACGAAGCGCCGCATCCAAATCATTGTGCTCCCCGCCGTCCGAAAAGGAATCCGGGGTCACATTCAGGATTCCCATGATATAGGTACGTCCCACCGTTTCAAAATTTCTGTTCCCAATTATCATAATCTGTTCATCCTATTCAGAAATCGACTCCTCTGTTTTTCTTCTGCTCAGGCCACTTGCAGTCCTTGTCCGCCTTGCACCAGAAGCAGGCTCTCGACAGCTTATCTGCCCTATAAAGGATTCCCGAGAGACTCTCCTCAGCGGCAATTTCCTTCGTCCTGTGAAGGCTGATTGCCAGCACAATCCTGTCAATTTCCTCCGGGTTATAGCCACACTCTGACAGGATTGAAGGTGCAATTTCAGCAGAAGCCAGCTCGTGGGGCACTCCTTTCTCGTACTGCACGTCCCTTCCAATATCATGTAGAAGGCCCGCCGCATAAACCACGTCCTTCTCAAGCCCCAGTCCCATCTCCAAATTAAGAATCCAGGCAATTCTCGCGGCGCTGATGAGATGGTCTCTTCCATGTCCACAAAACTGTCTGGATTGTTCAATTTCCTCTGTCAAAAGCAGATGGGCAATATATTTTTCATTATTGATTATTCGATCAATTCGTTCCAAAACTACCCCTTAATCAGTTGTAAAAATCTGTCCGTCAGCCTGCTGTCATCGCAGAACGCTCCCCTGGTGGCGATTGTCACAGTCTTAGTCCCGGGCTTCTTCACTCCGCGCATGGTCATGCAGGTATGCTCCGCCTCCATGACAACGATGACACCCTCTGCCGAGAGGTTCTCAAACAGGGCATCTGCCACCTGTCCTGTGAGCTGCTCCTGAATCTGAAGACGTCTTGCATACACCTCGACGCATCTTGCAAGCTTTGAAATGCCGACCACCTTGCCGTTGGGAATGTAGCCGATATGAGCCTTTCCAAAGAAGGGCATGAGGTGATGCTCACAGGTTGAAAAGAATGTAATATCCTTCTCAACAACCATGTCTCCACCTTCTGAGGTGAACACCTTGGACAGATGAACCGCTGCATCCTCATCCATTCCACCAACCGTCTCTTCGTACATCCTTGCCACTCTGTCAGGAGTGTCAAGAAGTCCTTCTCTGTTTATATCCTCGCCCATACCCTCAAGAATGAGGCGGACGCCCTCTTTTATTTTTTCCTTATCTACCATTTCTACCTCGCATAGCATTCACCGCCACCTTGAGCCTTCCAAGATAAGACAGTGAACCGAATGCCAAAATAATATCCTTTTTTGTGGTAAAAAGCAATGCCATCTCAAGCGCTTCCTCCACAGATCCCGCTGCCGAGACCCTGGGATTGTACTTCATTACCGTCTGCGCAAGCTCATTTGCATCCAGCGCTCTCGGGTTGTCCGGCGTCTTCACGGTAATGATCTGCTCTGCCAGCGGTGCCATGATTCTCACGACATCCTCGTAGCACTTATCGGCAAAAACACCGATTATGAACACAAATTTTTTCCCTTTGAAATACCTGTCAATCGACATCCGAAGTCTCAGGGCTGCATCGGGATTATGAGCGCCGTCGATGATGATTGCCGGCTTATCCGATATCTGCTCAAGGCGCCCAGGGTTCACAGCCGCCTTCATTCCCCGCTTAAGCTGACTTTCCGTTACGGCGAAATCATCTGGGTATTCTTCGCACAGAACTTCGATAGCCGTAAGTGCAAGTGCGGCGTTGTCCGTCTGGTAATCGCCGGCCATATTGATCTCTATTCCATTATAGCTGCCATAGTCAAATACCGTTCTAGGGTACTTCTCCGAGGTGATTTCTATATCATCAGGGTCAGCCGCCACGAACCGGCCAGACATCTCCCTCGCCCGGGTCTCAAGGACCTCCATCACTTCCTCATCCTGCCGTATTGTCACCACAGGAACCCGAGGTTTCATGATTCCCGCCTTCCTTCGCGCAATCTCTCCAACCGTGCTGCCGAGGAACGACATGTGGTCAAGGGAAATCGAAGTGATAACCGAGAGAACTGTCGTTGTGATGACATTGGTCGCGTCCAGATCTCCGCCCATTCCACATTCCGCTATGACTATGTCACATTTCTCCTGGAAAAAATATAAAAAAGCACACGCTGTCTCAACCTCAAACACGGTGGGACTTCCGCTTTTCTCGCTCTCCATCGCATCCGCGGCTTCCTTTACGGTTGTCAGCACATCGGCGAAGGATTTCTGGGCTATATTTTTTCCATTGATGCGTATCTTCTCAAGATATGTAAAAACGGACGGGGATGAATATACCCCCGTCCTGTAACCTGCCTTCTTCAGCACTGATGCCAGGAATGCGGATGTGGAGCCCTTGCCGTTGGTGCCGGCAACGTGGATGAACCTGAGACTGTCCTGCGGATTCCCCAGGCGCCTCAGAAGCTCCTTCATCGTTGTAAGTCCGAGGACACTTCCCCTTGCGGAGATTTCCTCGATATATTCCATGCATTCCTTGTAGTTCATATCGTTCCTTTGTTGTATCGCCAGACGGCTCTCACTGTATCGCCCCCTCGCAT
>DCHL01000150.1:7958-19613 GCA_002317595.1 Lachnospiraceae bacterium UBA1753
GACTTCGTCGTAATAGTCTCTCACTCACTCCCTCTGTGCCCCGTACTTCACCTCGCAGTACTTACATCTGTATATCTCACGCTCCTCATCCGTAAGGATAAACTCCTGCGTGAGTTCCTGCTCGATGGACGTGATGCATCGGGGGTTCTTACATTTGATTACATTCACAATTCGCTTGGGAAGCACAAGCTTCTGCTTTCCAACAATCTCGCCACTCTGAATGACGTTTACCGTGATATTGTGGTCAATAAATCCAAGAATGTCAAGGTCAAGCATATCCACGGGACACTCTACCTTTACAATGTCCTTCTTGCCCATCTTCTTGCTCTTTGCATTCGTGATAAGTGCAACGCAGCAGTCCAGCTTATCGAGTCCTAAGTCCCTGTAGAGGCGAAGCGCCTCGCCAGCCTTGATATGGTCGAGCACAAATCCTTCTTCTATCTTACCAACATTAAGCATATCTCTATTCCACCCTTCTAAAGAACTAACCTTCCTGCTCCAGTACCTTATACTCTTCAGGGAAAAGCAGCGAAAGGATAAGCGCCATTCTCACATACACACCGTACTGACCCTGCTGGAAGTAAACGGCCCTGGGATCGTCATCAACCTCGATGGAGATTTCGTTTACTCTTGGAAGCGGATGAAGCACGAGCATGTCGGGCTTAGCAAGGTCCATCTTCTTCTTATCGAGAATATAGAAATCCTTCAGTCTTACATAGTCCTCTTCATTGAAGAAACGCTCCTTCTGAACCCTTGTCATATAGAGAAGGTCAAGCTCTGGCATTACGCTCTCGAGCTGTCTCACTTCCTTGTATTCAATTCCGCCCTTCTCGAGAACATCATCCCTTATGTAGGATGGGATTCTGAGCTCCTCAGGAGAGATAAGCACAAATCTCACATTCTCGTACCGCACCAGCGACTTGATGAGCGAGTGCACTGTTCTGCCAAACTTGAGATCGCCGCACAGACCGATTGTCAGGTTGTCGAGTCTTCCCTTAAGCGACCTGATTGTAAGCATATCAGTAAGAGTCTGAGTGGGATGCTGATGACCACCGTCACCGGCATTGATAACAGGGATTTTTGCCTTGGCCGAAGCAACAAGTGCAGCACCCTCTTTAGGATGCCTCATTGCGCAGATATCCGTGTAGCAGGAAATCATCCTGATTGTATCTGAAACACTCTCACCCTTTGCGGCCGACGAAGAATCAGCAGTTGCAAAACCCAGTGTCTTGCCACCGAGCCTGAGCATTGCAGACTCAAAGGAAAGTCTGGTTCTTGTACTTGGCTCGTAGAAAAGAGTTGCCAGAATCTTGCCATCACAGGCATGTGCATACTTCTTTGGATTTCTCTCGATGTCACCAGCAAGGTCCATAAGCCTTGAAAGTTCATCGACACTAAAGTCCATAGGACTCATCAAATGTCTCAACATAGATTTCACCTCTCACAACCATCGCAATCCAAAGTATTGCGACACTCTACAAAAGAGGGGAAGAAAAAATCTCCCCCTCAAAATCACTACTCAAAATATGAAACTAAATCCTCAACACTCTTACGTCTGGGAGCTGCGGGCTCCTCATCCGCATATCCGACGCAGATAAGATTGACAAGTTCTCTGTCCTCAGGAATTCCAAGATACTCAGAGATACCATCATCAAAGATTCCCATGATTACAGTTCCAAGACCCTTCTCATACGCTGCGAGGCAGAAAGTCTGAACGGCACATCCCGCATCAAACATCAGCCATGATGCCTCTCTCTTTGTAGTGAAGGAACCATCCTTCTCAACTCCTGATCTACCCTTAAGTGCTGTAACTGCTACCAGCATAGGTGCCTTGGCAATAGTCCCGCCATTGTAAGAAAAACATGTGGTGAACTTCTCTGCTATCTCGTTAATCTTAGCCTTGTCGTCAATAACCAGATATCTTGTGACCTGAGTGTTCTTCCAGGAAGGTGCAAGAGCCGCCTCTGCAATAACCTCCTCGATAAGAGATCTCTCAACTGCAGTGTCCTTATAATTTCTAATACTTCTTCGTCCTCTGATGCAGCTTAATGCGTCCATTTAGTGTACCTCCCGTCTCAGAAATAATGATCATTTTGCTCTTTAGAGATTATAGCAGAACAGCCACCCTCTATCAATAAAAATATGATTAACCACAATATGATATTTTTTAGTTAAAAAATAATGTTTTTTTACCTAAACACAGTAAGTGTGTGTTATCATAAGAGTAGGTTTTCATTTCATTCATCAACTGAGGGGAACATTTTCGGATGGCAGGAAAGAACATACTGCTTCTACTGGGCGAAGTAGGATTCATCAGCAGAACTAAAATAATAACCAGTATTGTCAGCGAAGCTAAAAAGGACGGCAACAACATCTTTCTGTTTACCAGCGAAGGTGTGACCTTTCATATCATCGACAGCTACATCAGAGGTGAGTATGAGATATACCGTCTGCCCTGCTTTGAGAATTTCGATGGTGTCATCATTGATATCAACAGCATCCATGATGATAATACCATCCAGTACATAAAAGAATGCATTTCAAGAACCCACATACCCTGCGTATCCCTTCACCATGACCTTGAAGGTGCAGTAACCATCAGTTATGAATACCGCGATGCTTTTGCGGATCTTATTGAGCATCTCATCCTTGACCACGGCTATACGGACATCGATTTTCTTACAGGTCACAAGATTGATGACGAAAGCAACCTGCGTACGCAGATTTTCATTGATACCCTTAAGAAGCATAACGTGCCAGTAGATGATTCTCATATCCATGCCGGCAGTTTCGATGTTGGCAGTGGTAAAAAATTAGCCCGTAGGCTTGCCGCCGAAGGGAATCTCCCACAAGCAATCGTGTGCGCAAATGATTTTATGGCCTTCGGACTTATTCAAGGCTTTCAAAAGGCTGGCATCCGCTGTCCTGAGGACGTGGCGGTTACAGGTCTTGACCATACGGAACTCGGTCAGATGATTCAGCCTCAGCTCTCGACAATAGACCTTAATGATAAAGAGCTTGGTCTTAAGGCTTACGAATCCGTACTCGCTTTGAGTAACGGCGAAATTCTCGAGGACAGAATTACCGTAAATGGGTGGAAGGTCATTGGAGCCAGCTGTGGATGCAGTATATCAGCTGACAGCGTTGCCAAGTGTAACTCCTACGCACGCGATGTGACAAATAATAACCAGAGTCTTGACCTGATAAAGAATATAAATATCACATGCGAGAACGTAAAGACTCTCTTTGAGTTCGAGCAGTATGTTAACCCATTCATACCACAGATGGGAATAGAGTACTTCTACTACTGCCAGTGCGGAACCCGCGAATCCTATTATCAGGACCTTGAAATGTATACCAATAATGCTGACAGCGACACCCATAGGACTTATAGCGATTACAACAATACAGCATGGTGCCCTATCGCATATGAAAGGGGAGAATGGAAGAATTACTCGGCCTTCGATCTCAGCGAGCTTCTCCCTCCAACCCGGAAAGCCACTGATGGTTCGTATTACATCATCATGCCAATACACAATGGAACTGATATGTTCGGTTATGTCGTCATGGGCAACTTTAACGGTTCGCTGCCGGGACGTGTTCTTCAGCATCTTGTTATGTCCTTTGACCATATCATTTCGAATATGAGAAAGAATGACATAACGGAAACCATTCTCGCTTCCGTCAATAAAAAGTGGCAGTATGACGAGCTTACACAGATATATAACAGGTCCGGCTTCTATCAGAAGGTCCAGCCACTGTTTAAGACTGCAGAAGAACAGAAGCTTGGTTTCATGACCATCTTCTTCGATCTCGATGAGCTGAAACACATTAATGATATTGAGGGTCACAAGGCTGGAGACGAATACATTAAGTCAATGGCAGGTCAGCTTAAAGTCCTGTCAGGGCCCCATACGATTGCCGTCCGCTTTGGCGGTGATGAATTCATCCTTGTATCCCTGGAATCATCAGAGGATGCATGCAGACAGAAATGTGAACAGATAAAGGAACAGATTACTAAATATGTATCCGCCAGCATGGGAATGGCCTTTGGAAAAGCAGCTAATCAGACTGAACTGAATCTGCTTATTCAGGAGGCTGACAAGCGGATGTACGAAGATAAGCTATCAAGAAAGAAAGGGCTCCCGGATTAAACTCCGGAAGCCTTTTTTATTCAGAAAATATAATTCAATTATTCTGATTAATTATTCTGATTGACATGATACCGAAGGCGCAGCTCATCGCTGATTTCCATGTCAGGGAAAAGCTTATCTGCCTCCTCAATCAATCCATCGACAGTCTGGAACGGGAATTTGTACACATCATCCCCATGGTAGGACACAATGCTGTTGTCAACCACAAGATAACCTGCTCCGCTTGGCACATATGCAACAGGAACAAATGAATCCCGGTCGAGAACGAGCATTCCGGCCTCTGTAATAATACAGATTCTTCCATCTGCCGTTTCGTTCTGGTACAGAATCGTGTTATGCTGACGTTCGGAAATGTACTCAACCTGGCCTGACTCCACATCAAGGATTTTCACATACATGTCATCTCCCTGATATATGAGCTTGGTTCCATCATTGTTAAAGCAAATATATGTGTTATTACGTCCTGTCTCCGGTATTGAGGCCACCGTTGTCCCGGAAACAGTATCGTATATCCGCAGACATCCGTCCTCGCAGAACATTGCAAATCTGGTACCTTCCCTGTTGATACATGCAACAGTCTTCGTTCCAACCGACGCTGCTGCCCTAAATTCTGCCGGCAATACGCTCATCTTCCCTGTATCGATATCAACTCTGTTCACACCGTTTTTGTTGTTAAGGATATACAGTGATTTTCCATCCTCGGAAATAATTTCGTATCCAAAAAACAGAATGGCTTCATCCTTTGTGGCAAAAATATTTTTCTTATTCTTAAGATCAATCACCACAGCATTGTATGCATCTCCTACAACAAGATATCTTCCATTATCCGTGACATAGCTCCTTGAGAATCCCTCCAGCCCTGTCAGTTCGCTGGCGAAAGTTTCGACTTCACCCTTGACAGGATTGATCATCTCAATTCTGCCGAAATCCCTTGCCCAAAGAAAACATTCATCGCTGATAAATGCAGAGGAAGTTGTATATGTACCATCGGGACTTACTTCATCAGAACTGTAATCAAACAGAAGCTTTCCTGAATTGTCATAAAACGCATATGTCTCATTACCGAAGCCGCCGTGCTCCACTGCCAGAATACTTCCATCAGGAGATGCGGTTATGCTCCTGACCGAATCTGCCATCTCTATGATTGTTTCCATATTTGCTCCGGCAGTATACTTAAGAAGCATGATGTCCTGGCTTCTGTATCCTTTTGAGGCAATTACACCTTTGTTTATGATCATGTCCCGTAATTCACGCCCTGTTTCAATGGCTGCATCCGGATAGCTTTCCCCTGTAGACAGGTTGACAATCTCAATGGTTCCATTGCCCTCACCCAGATACCCAAGGTCCGCACTCGCTGATACCAGCATCTGAACAACGTTTTCAGGAGTTCTGACATAGCACTGTTCCTCTCCGTTACTTAAATCGAAGGTGTATACATCATCACCCATTGACAGTATGACCTGCGAGCACTCCCCATATTTCGAGCTGTCAATAGAGCGCACCTTAAGAATGGTTTTTCCAGCATTCAGAATTTTATTATTGGATTCATGCTCCCACTCCCAGATACATTCCCCAGTATCATGGTCAAGTACCTCTAGATATGCTGTATAACAGTTGTCAGATGATTTGACGATATCATCATAATCACAGGAAACAACGACAACGTCGTGGTTCCCGGAATACTTCAGTTCATTAACTGTATCCCCTTTTACAGGTATACTGCTTTTAATTTCCCCGGTGTTCATATCAATAATATCAATAACCGCAGGTTTTTCTGTCAGATTATGGCGGGCAATATATAGTTCCTTTGTATCATCACAGTATTCAATGTCACTGGAATAGGTGCTGTCTTCCTCCGGTGAAGCTACTGTCCTGGTAAAATCATGCTTTTCAAGGTCGAATATCGAAATCTCGTTTCCCAGAACGCAGACTGCAAAGCCGTAGTCACTATACAGCTTCATATCAGTCACTTTATCTCCAACGGGCGCATACCACGAAGCATCGTTGTCCATGGAATGTCCGGATATCTGTTCTCCTGCACAGATTATAATGCCATCTTTGTACATCGAATAATCATACGGATATGATATATATTCATCCGAAGAAACAGCACCATCAATGCTGGTGATTAGCCTGCCATCACTCACATCCCACAGATATACAGTTCCGCCTTCATCATCACTCATAATGTACTGCCCATCATTGCAATACTTTAGATTCCTTACCGGGAGCTGATGCTTAAGAAGCCTATCCTTTGAAATGGTATTTCCATTGTCATATGTACCTAGTGCATTGCTGAGTGCATATTCCGCCTGTGCCACATATGGCCTCTTCACGGAATTCTCTGTCCTTCCAAGCGCCTCAAGAGCAACCATAACAGCCGCCTCACGGTCACCATCCTCAGCCAGGGAAAGCGATGTATCGGCAAGATACCTCGACTGATTCATCAGCGCGGCCTCGTAATTCTTCTGTATTTTTTTTGCCATCGCAGCATTGTAGAAGGCAAAACCGATACCAGCCACTGCTACCGCGGATGCTATGGTGCAGGCAATGGCTGCAATGCTCTTTATTCTTCTCTCTCTGTGGCGTTGCCGCAGGTCATCATAATTGCAGTGAAGAATAGGTGCAGCAAGACGAAGCAGCTCCGTTTTTAATTTTTTCTTCCGAGCCTTTCCGTCGACACCTCTTATGTCTGCAGCAAGAGGCTCCGCCGGATTACCATTCACATCCACAAGCAGCGCGGGCGGGAAGGATTCCTGTGAGGAACCGTCCACAAGTACGGCCATGACATTATTTCTGCCATGCATCTCAATAAATATGTCTATTTCCTTGGCGACCCACTCCGACTCCTTTGTCCTCGTAGAGCAGATGACAATCAGGAATTCAGATTCCTCGATTGCCATTGTAATATTGTTCGTCAGGTTGTTTCCAATCGGGAGTTCCTCCTGATCACGGAACACACGGTTAATCCTCTTTTTCCCTGAGGATTTCTGAACGGAGCGCGGCACTCGATATTTCTCAAGCTCGGTATGAATAAGCTTGGCAACCTCCATATCGATGGGGGTGTGTCTATAGCTTATGAAGGCATCGTATTTCATAATATCTCTCATTTCTCGCATGAAAAAAAGTGCATAGCACTTTTTTCACACTATATTTCCTTATATGTCTACTTTTTCACACTATATCTCCTTATATGTCTTCTCAAAGATATCCTTCTTTACAATATAGAACTTAGAAAGATTATCCTTATATACTGCAAGATAGTCCCCTGGATTTCCCAGATAATAATGGTCCGGATCCCAGTGTGAAAAAATCTTGACGATGTGGTCAATCTGCCTGAAAAGCATCAGATCCCCGCCCTTTGAAATGCAGCTGTGGACATAGGGAAGCATGTCAACATTCTCTCCCTGGTCCCGGTTCAGCACAGCTGGCGTATATCTATTGGCAGCATTCAGTTCCGGATACACATAGGGAACGTCCAGCCGCTGATATTTTTCTTCAAAAACCTTCTTCGTCGTAGGGTATACCTCTCCGTCAACTCCGATCATGATATATGTCTCAGGATCCGCCATGGTGTCAACGTCTCCCTCAATCGTACGCACAGTTACCCTGGTACCTGTCGGTGCAAGGTCGGAGCTCACTACATATCCAACGTTCACAGGTATCTTTCTGTATTCCTTGAGGAGACTTCTGTCCTGCTCTTCCTTTCCGTAATAGAGAATCTCGCACTGGTCAAAATAACTCTTAATTCTGCCTTCTATGTAGTCTTTTACTGAAGACGAGCCATTCCTGGTGTCCACGCCAAGACTCTCAAGAGCATCACAAAACAGGACTCCTCCGGCCTTCACTTCATGGCCGCCACCGTTCCCCGCCTCACGGGCAATATACTCAGCAAGCTCATTAGCCCTAGTTTCCTTCACGCAGCTTCTGACTGAAAGCTTCACCTTGTTCTCCTTTTCAAGGAAACTGAAAACCACGCAGGTCTCAATGGCATCAACCTCAAGCAGCATATCGCTGATGAGTCCGAGAATATTAGGGTCACACTCTGCGGTCAGAGCCGTGGCACTTTTATAGCCCTCAATCACACACACGGACTTGAGCGCTTCTGAAGCAATCTCAAGCTCATCCATGGAAATATTATTATTCTTAAACATCAATATCTGGGAATTGTTGAATTTCATCGAGTCCCTCAAATCCTTATCAGCAGGATGAGAAATCTCCACAAAACCGGAAGTGTCTGTCATGAGGCCGTAATAGAGCGCCGTTGCAAGGCCTTCATTCTCATTCACATGAAAGCCTTCCTTCTGAAGAAGCTTCCAGATTACTGTCGAGCACGAACCGAACTTGCTTCTCACATCCGACATCTCAGGAAGTCTGCAGAACACCTTATGATGGTCAATAATCGCTATATTTTTTGCCTCAAACCTCTGGACATTGCGCTCCCCGTGCTGACAGTCCACAGTAACCAGAAGTTCCGGAGGAACAAGCTCCTCCACATGCTTTACAGGGATGTTAAGGGTATCCTTCATGAGCACAAGATTGCTCTTGGTAATCTCCCTCACTCCACCATAAATAAACTGCGGTTTCTTCCCCTTGCTTTCAAGATACGTATACAGGGCAAAGCCGCTGGCAAGTGCGTCAGCGTCAGGATTATCATGACACTGAATCACAATATCATCAAAAGACAGTAAATCACTAAGCTTAAATGACATACAAACCTCTACCTCTTACAGCTACAATTAAACTAACCAGCATTCACGCCGAATTATTCCGTCACTGCTCCGCCAAGTCCGAACTCATCTGGTCTGAATCGGGGGCACACATTGTCCTTTGAGCAGATAACGGAAGCTGACAGTCGTGTTCCAATCTCGCAGGACTCCTTAAGTGTCTTTCCATAGGTGATTCCAACAGTCACACCAGTGAAGAATGCATCTCCCGCTCCAGTTGTATCAATCACCTCTACCTTAAGGGCAGGGCAGATGCCCGCCTCTCCATCCTCAGTGCAGTAAACTGCGCCCTGCGCTCCCATTGTGACTACCATCCTCTTAAATCCGGCACTCTTTGAAAGCGTTGGAAGCTCATTCAGTACTTCCTCTGGCGAATACCCGCTCATATCCTTGGCAAACAGCATTCCTGCCTCCTGCTGATTACAGGTAAAGCAGTCGAGCTTCTGGAAGAAATCCCTTCGTCCCAGAGCTATGCCCATATTGGAAATAACAGCGAAAACTGGCTTGTTATATTTTTCCGCAAGCCTGAACACTTCCTTAACCACGTCCTTCTCAAGGTCAAGTTCAAGAGCAATGCTGTCAGCCCCTGATACTATCTCATCGCCATGCTCTTTGAGGATATCGTATATCGGCTGGAGGTTAGGCCGCTTTGAAATGGACGCTGCGAGGTCGCCGGCACTGTCAAAAATTGCAAGCCACACACCCATTCCGTCTTTAATTTTTACCACATGTGAGGTGTCAACCTTGTGCCTTATGAGCTTATCAATTACGTCCTGACCTGCGCCGTCATCATCCACGAGACTTACAAATGCAGGCCTTAGCTCAAGGTTTGCAATGTTCTCAACTACATTTCTCGCCACGCCGCCGTGCACCTGCTCGATGCTTCCAGCATTTCTTCCGTCAGATACATACTGCCCTGCAGGATATCCCTTTATGTCCACGAAAGTGGAACCAATTACCACAATTCCCATTTAATGTCTTCCTTCCCCAATCTTCTGATGCTTCTTATGTAACAATAGCTGTCTATCAGCCTCTCACCTGTCCGTTTCCGCGAATCTCATACTTATATGAAGTCAGTTCACGAAGTCCCATTGGGCCTCTTGCGTGAAGCTTCTGGGTAGAGATACCAATCTCCGCACCAAATCCAAACTCAAATCCATCCGTAAATCTCGTTGACGCGTTCACATACACTGCAGCCGCATCAATCTCGTTAAGGAATCGTACTGCGCTCTCATCATCTGCCGTAACAATTGCCTCTGAATGATGAGTTGTATACCTGTTGATATGGGCGATTGCCTCATCGAGGCTGTCCACGATCTTCAGCGAGATGATGGCGTCACCGTACTCCGTTCCCCAGTCATCATCAGTTGCAGCCTTCATATCCGGGGATAAAATTAGTGCGCTCGCATCTCCCCTCACTTCAATTCCGCTGCCCGCAAGGTCGCCGAATATGGCAGGAACAGCTCTGTCTGCAATCTCCCTGTGAATCACCAGTGACTCGCAGGCATTGCACACGCCCATTCTCTGACACTTTGCGTTGTGGATTATCTTAACCGCCATCTCAAGGTCAGCGGCCTTATCTACATACACATGACAGTTTCCAATACCTGTCTCAATAACGGGAATCGTGGAATTCTCCACAGTTGCCCTGATAAGTCCGGCTCCACCTCTTGGAATGAGAAGGTCAACATACTGCCTCAGCTTCATGAACTTTCCTGTGGTCTCCCGGTCGGTCTTCTCAATGAGCAGAAGTGCATCCTTTGGAAGGCCGGCTTCTTCAAGAGCATCCCTGATTACTGCCACGATGGCCTTGTTCGACCTGATTGCATCAGAACCGCCCTTGAGTATTACCGCATTCCCCGACCTGAAGGTAAGTGCAAAGGCATCCGCCGTAACGTTAGGTCTTGACTCGTAGATTATTCCAATTACACCCATGGGAACGGACACCTTCTGAATCTTAAGTCCATTAGGTCTATCAAATTCTTCAAGCACAGTTCCAACAGGGTCCGGAAGCTCAGATACCTGAATAAGTCCCTCCGACATCCCTGCAATCCTCTCCTCTGAAAGCCTGAGCCTGTCAACCATTGAGGCCCTCATACCATTCTTTTCAGCCTCAGCGACATCCTCAGAGTTAGCCTTAAGTATCTCAGCGGCCTTTTCTGTCAGGGCTGCTGCCGCCGCAACTAATCCCTTCTTCTTGTCTTCATCAGACATTGTACGAAGCAGCACCTCTGCAGCTTTCGCCCGCTGCCCAAGTCCTGTTAAGTATTCATCCTGTGATGAAATAATCTCGATTTCCATTCCACGTCACCTCTTTTTCCAATACACAAAGCAGTCTTTCGGTAGCAAAGCGGACTTTCGCAATCAGCTTCGCTTCACAACTCTAACTCAGGCTGCTTCGTAACTTAACTGCGTTCAAAAACAGCTCCTCTGATTAGAGGAGCTATTATGTCAAAAGTGATATACACCTTTTCAAAAAAGTCAGCCGGACTATGAGCCGGGTTATGTCTTGACCGATCATCTATCTAGGACGCATGTCGCCACACGCCTCAAGCGTTCTACCCGAGAGCGGACCGGGCCGGTCCGTGTGCCCTCTATTTGAACTTGCTTCGGATGGGGTTTACACATGCCCCTGACGTTACCGCCAGGGCGGTGGTCTCTTACACCGCCATTCCACCTTTTCCTGCACTAGTGCAGGTAGTTTCTTTTCTGTTGCACTGGCCTTGGAGTCGCCTCCACCGGACGTTATCCGGCATCCTGCCCTATGAAGCCCG
>DCHL01000008.1:0-288 GCA_002317595.1 Lachnospiraceae bacterium UBA1753
GTCTGTCAGGAGGCAGTGCTCCAATAATCTGGGCAGCCTGTCCAGGGCTCAGATACGACAGCACGAGGGCAATCGTCTGAGGATGCTCATCCTGAATAAAGTTAAGGAGCTGCGATGCATCAGTCTTTCTGACAAATTCGAAGGGCTTAACCTGGAGAGATGCAGTAAGCCTGCTGATGACATCCACCGCACGCTCTGCTCCGAGTGCCTTCTCAAGCAGTTCCTTAGCATATCCGATACCACCCTCAGCAATATACTGCTGAGCAAGACATACCTGATAAAACTCAT
>DCHL01000008.1:319-6465 GCA_002317595.1 Lachnospiraceae bacterium UBA1753
GAGGTAATCGACCTTGTGTTGGCAATCTCAAGCGTGAGTTCCTCGATTTCCTCTTCCTTGAGGTGCTTAAAAATCTTCGCCGACTTCTCAGGCCCAAGTGCAATCAGAAGTATCGCCGCTTTCTGTATTCCCTCTAATTCTTCCGGTTCACCGGCTGTAGCGTTAAATGCCATAAGAAAAACTCCTACCAATCATCCGAGAGCCAGTTGCGAAGCAGGTTCGCCACCGCCTCCGGGTTCTCATCAACAAACTTCTCAATGAGAAGCCTCGTCTCACTCTTACCCTCAATATCAATATCTTCAAGCTCCTGAGCTTCCTGCGAGCTCTGAAGCAGTGTATCCAGCGAAATCTCCTCTTCCTCTTCTTCAGGTTTCTTCTTGTCACCCAGCATACTCCTGAGAACAACGAAGGCAAGAAGTGCAAGGATAAGGACGATAAGCACAATCTGGAGAATATCCGTCGGCTTGATGCCGGCATTCTCATCCTCCACAAACAGCGGTTCATCATAAGCGACAATCGTGATGTTCGATGTAGGAATTCCGGTCGCCTTGGAAACCACATCCTTGATGTCATCATCAACCTCAGCCTTAACCCTGGCACTGTTGGCCGCCTGGTATTCCTCAAAGGTGATTCCATCCAAAAGGCCCTGCGCCTTGAGGTCAGCCTCCTTGTACACGATGTAGTGGATAGCCGTGATTCCAAGTGATGAGCTGTCATATTTTATCGCACCACCCGGATTCTCTGTGTCGGTGATGGTCTCGTTCGGCAGATAATCCTTGCTCATCTCCGCCACCTCGGAATTGCTGTAGGCATTATCCTCGATGACATATGTATCTTCACCGTTAGTGTCAGTTCCCGGCACTCCGCCGTTTCCGCCCACATTGGTGGACTCGTAGGAATCCTCATGTGACAGGACTCCCTGCGTCTGACCCTCAGCAGGTGTGTAATCATGCTGAGTCTGCTTAATAATCGACCAGTCGAGGTCAAGGTTTGGAACCACCTGCACCATGTCATATATCTTGGACTGGACAAGAGCATCCCTTATCTCACTCTTCACAAGGTTCTCATACGTCTGCTTATACGACAGTCTGTTGCTGGCAGAACCAGCTGTGGATACATCATCCTCCCCCGAGAACAGCATGCTGCCCGTCGAATCGAGAATTACGATATTCTCCGTCGACGAATTGCCAAGTGCCGTTGCGACGAACCTTGCCATGGACGCTGCGGCATCCTGCGAGAGTTCAGAGTTGAGGGTCAGCATTACGCTGGCGTAGGACTCTTCCTTCTCTGCGATGAGAGTTCCATCATTATCCGGAATTGAGAGGGTTACTGATGCCGAATCAACTGCCTCATTAGCTGCCAGGTCCTTCTCTATCTGACTCTCAAGGTATACCTTATAGCGCTTCTCCTTGTCCGATTCAGTAGTCGAGAAGCCGCCCGAGAATACATTCTCAATGTCATATCCGTAAGTTGGGAAACTGTTGGCTCCAAGAAGAAGTGTTGCATCAGACAGCTGCTCCTGAAGAATGTCAACAGTGAGACCATCGTCTGATATCTTATAGTTCATCTCGTTGGAATCGAGAAGTGTCTTTATCTCAGATGTCTGCTTTGTGTTATCGCAGACAATCAGTGTCGTATACTTAGGCGTCGTAAGAATAGTAACTAAAACAGCCAATGCCACTACGACACCGGCTATAACACTTATTATTAAAGTTTTCTGTCTGGATGTGAACTTACCCCACCAGTCCAGGAAGCGCTGAAGAAGCGCCTTAACTCTCTCTGCCATAACTAAATCCTTTAATCATTTTCCTAAATCTGAATCTGCATGATTTCCCTGTAAGCCGATACAAATCTATCCCTAAGCGCAACAGTGTACTGAAGTGCTGTCTGCGCCTTGGCCTGCGCCTCAGCCAGGTCATGCGTATTGTCGGTGAGGCCGAGGGACCACTTGATTTCCTCCTCTTCCTCCCTATTCAGATAGGTATTGGTCTCATTGAGCTGATTTACTGCCGCACTCAGGAAATCCCCAAAATTGTGTTCATTGGGAATTGTCGCCGTAGAGCTCTGCGCTGCCGCATTCTTAACAGCCCCCGATGTAAGATTATAAAAATCAGTAATACTGTTTATCTGATTAACTGCCATATCAAACCTCTGATAATTCTAATAGCCTGTCAAAAAATATCCCCGTTCACACTGATTATGCCTGACCCATCTCCAGACCGCGCACCGCCATGGCCTTGCTGGTTGTGAAGGCTGTCGTGTTGGCCTCATATGCCCTGCTGGCATCAATCATGTTGGTCATCTCAGTGATTGTGTTGACATTGGGATACCACACATATCCATTCTCGTCAGCATCGGGATGCGAAGGATCATACACCTTGGTCATCTCGGTCGCTGTATCATTGTACACTCCGCCAACCTTGACACCGTCTCCACCAAAACGGTTGTACCTGCTCTGACTGTTCGCAAGTGCACTCGAGAAAGACGCTCCCGTCGAATTCTTCTCATGGAAGGTCACAACCTTCCTCACGTACGGAGTACCATCCTCAGTTCTGGTAGTATTGGCATTGGCAATATTCTGGGATATGATATCCATCCTGAAGCGCTCAGCCGTAAGACCTGACGCATTAATTCCAAAAGACTGAAAAACACTCATATTATTCCACCATTTCTTCGCGTCCTACGCGAAAATCCAATAACAAAATAAAGCAGCTAAGAAGGGTTATTCATTACAGCACGCAGGTTGGCAAACTGCCTATCCATACTCTGCATGATACCATTGTACTTAAGCTGGTTGGATGCAAGCTCCACATTCTCATTGTCAATATCCACGTTGTTGCCATCCGTCCTGTATGAATAGTTGGCATAGTCCGTGTAAACCCTGCCCTTGATCCTGTCAAGGCGAACAGTGCCCACCTTCTCATCAAGAGACTCATACCTTGAATTCCTGAGGGCCTGCTGGAGATCCGACTCAAAAGAGACGTCCTGACGCTTGTATCCAGGGGTATCCACATTAGCGATATTGTTGCCGATAATCTTGTTCCTGAGAGCAGACGCATCTGCGGCCTTATCAAGCACATTTATATAGTCGAAAACATTAGAATTTATCAACTTTTCCTCCTCGAGGGTCCATGCCCTCACTATATTTTGTCACTATGCTCCATTGTAACACCCAATATGTTGTATGAAAAGTATTTTTCACAAGGTTTCGGAATTATTCCAAAATAACATAAAGGGATTCCATCTAAGATGAAATCCCTTTGCTTAAAATGCAATCCATGCACCATATATCAGGTTGTATAAAATAGTTATCGGCTATCCGATGAAATAATATTAGCACACTTTTTGGCTAATTGCACAGATTTTGTCATTTAATTTGATGAAGAATCCTCGACGTCCTCCATATATCCGCAGCCCTCTGCAGAACATGCAAGCTTGTTGCCCTTGTATACCATCATGCCACCGCACCTAGCACACTTTTTAGCCGCAGGTCTTGCCCATGACATAAACTCGCATTCGGGGAATCCGATACATCCGTAGTATCTCCTGCCCTTGCGTGTCATCTTGATTACAAGGTCCTTTCCACACTGAGGACACTCAACTCCTATCTTCTCAAAATAAGGTCTCGTATTCCTGCACTCAGGGAAACCGGGACACGCCAGGAATTTACCGTGAGGACCATACTTGATGACCATGTTGCGGCCACAATCCTCACAGATTTCATCCGTAACCTCATCGTGAAGCTGCGCATGCTCAAGCTTTGACTGTGCATCCTCAACTGCCTCATGAAGATCAGGGTAGAAGTTCTTGATCACCGTCTTCCATGCAACTGCACCAGTCTCGACTCCATCGAGAAGGGACTCGAAATTCACAGTGAAATTAACATCAACAATCGAAGGGAACATATCCTTCATGATGTTGTTGACAATGTCACCTATCTCAGTCATATACAGATTCTTGCCATCCTTTGTCACATAGCGTCTGGCGAGAATTGTTGTAATAGTAGGCGCATATGTCGAAGGACGTCCGATTCCGAGTTCCTCCATCGCCTTGACGAGAGATGCCTCTGTGTAGTGTGCAGGTGGCTGTGTAAAGTGCTGCTTGCCTCCGAGGGACGAAACGCTGAGGACAGATTTTTCATCAAGCCCTGCTGAGAGTGTTGTACTCTTCTCGTTCTCATCGCCTTCCGTGTAGACAGACATGAAACCGTCGAACACGACTCTTGATGCAGATGTTGTAAAAATATATTTTCCAGCCGAAATCTTAACAGAAGTCGTCTCATAACGGCCAGGTGCCATACGGCTCGCTGTAAATCTCTTCCAGATAAGCTGGTAAAGCCTGAACTGGTCTCTTGAAAGGGAGTCCTTAACCAGAGCAGGTTCGCGCGCAATGTCAGTAGGTCTGATTGCCTCATGCGCATCCTGAATCTTACTATCCTCGCCCTCGGGCTTCTTGGCAGGTGCGGCAGAATATGCCTCACCATACTTTTCGAGGATAAACTCTCCCGCCATCCTCTCGGCCTCGTCTGAGATTCTTGTCGAATCAGTTCTCAGGTACGAGATAAGACCAACTGTACCGCTGCCCTTGATATCAATTCCCTCGTAGAGCTGCTGTGCAACACGCATGGTCTTCTGTGTCGAAAAATTAAGCACCTTACTCGCTTCCTGCTGGAGGGTACTTGTCGTAAAGGGAAGCGGAGCCTTTCGAATTCTCTCGCCCTTCTTTACTTCCTTTATGCCAAAAGTTGCCTTCTTCAGGTCACTCAGAATAGCATCTGCCTGCTCTTCTGATGTTATGTCAACCTTTCCGTTCTCATCCCCATAGAACTTAGCTTCAAGAGGCTTCTTCTCTCCCTTCACATCGAAAACAACCTCGATGGTCCAGTACTCCTCAGGAATGAAAGCGGCTATCTCTTCTTCCCTGTCGCCGATGATTCTAAGGGCCACTGACTGAACTCGTCCTGCAGACAGACCTCTCTTAACCTTCGCCCAGAGAAGCGGTGATATCTCATAGCCCACCATTCTGTCGAGGATTCTTCTTGCCTGCTGAGAATCAACAAGGTTCATGTCGATTCCCCTGGGATGCTTGAGCGATTCCTTAACGGCAGTCTTGGTAATCTCATTGAATGTAATTCTATGGACATCCTTATCCTCAATCTTGAGAGCCTTGGAAAGATGCCACGAAATTGCCTCACCCTCGCGGTCAGGGTCAGTTGCGAGATAGACTTTATCAGCCTTCTTCACCTGCTTCCTCATATCAGCAAGCAGATCACCCTTACCCCTTATCGTAATATATCTCGGCTCATAATCGTCCTTAACGTCAATTCCCAACTGACTCTTAGGGAGGTCGCGAACGTGTCCCATGCTCGCTGTAACCTCATAATTTGAACCCAAAAATTTCTTAATTGTCTTCACCTTCGCAGGCGACTCCACTATAACAAGATACTTTGCCATTGCCGAAATACTCCTTTGTGGCCATGCCCATAAAAAATCAAGGCATAGAATACAATACTTTTTTCTATAGTGCAAGACCGAACTTTTTCAAAACAATGGCAAATTTGTAATTTCTCTGTAAAAACAGGTCAGCAAGTTACCTTCTGCCTCCCATGAGTATAGCCATGGGTTCAACCACGCTCTTCAGGTCCACAATAGCTTCATTCAGGGAATCAATATCAATGGAATCCAGCTTGCCAATTGCACTTGTGATGCCATCACTGCTCTGTACAACAAGGCCTTCCGTCTGCTTAACAAGACCAGGAAGATTTGCGTCAACGAGGTCCTTGGAAACCTTGGACAGGTCATCAACAATTCCCTCAACAGCCTTGAGGTTCTCAATCTCCTGCTGAACAGTGGCAATAGTTGTCTCTGTCTGCACAAGAATATTGAGCACGTGAGGGACAATAAGCACCGCACACACCAGCATGATAAGGAACATTCCTCCAACCATCGCAAGGATTCCTGTCAAAAGCTTGTTCTGCTTCCTGATGGCCTTGTAGGTAAGTGTAAGCTCATCATCCTTCTTCTTTTCAACCTTAACCTCGGATGCCTTTAACTCGGGTTTCTTAACCTCGGGAGCCTTTGCCTCGGGTGTCTTTACTTCAGCAGGCTTCGCCTGAGCAGCTGCGGGTGCAGGCTCTGCCTTTACCT
>DCHL01000008.1:6563-10665 GCA_002317595.1 Lachnospiraceae bacterium UBA1753
CCTTCTCCTGGGCGGGTGCAGGCTCCTGAACCGCCTTCTCCTCTGCAGATGCCTCCTCACTCTTTTTCACCTCTGCCATTGCTGCCTCAAATCTCTTCTCATCACTATTCATGATTTCCCTCCAAAAAACAAATTAAAGTAAAGCTGACATTCGCAATCCGCTTCGCTTCGCAGCTCTAACGCAGGCTGCGCCATGTCAACTGATTTTAAGTTTATCATATCAGAAGGATTTTTCCTCAAAAAAATTGCTCTCCCTAATGAAAATTCAGAGTTCACTGATTCTGAAGGATATGGCTTCCATCAGATGGCGCTCAAGGATTTCCTCTGACTCCTCGAGGTCAGCTATGGTCCTCGCTGTCCTCAGCACGCGGTGACAGGTCCTGGCCGTCATCCCAAGCTTCTCGAAGGCATTTTCCAGAAGCCGCTGACTCTCTCTGCTCAGTGCACAGTACTTCTCTATGTGCGATGGCTTAATCCTGCCATTACATTCATATTCCTCATCCCTGAACCTGAAGTGCTGCCGCTCCCTGGCCGCAGCCACCCTGCTTCTGATTTCTGCAGATGTCTCACCCTTCTCTCCGCCAAATACCCCCTTGATTCCCACATTCTCCACGCCTACTGCAAGATCTATCCTGTCAAGAATCGGTCCGGATATCCTGCTCGTATACTTTCTCACTTCACTCTCCGTACACCTGCATTTAGGGCCCGGGTAGTAGCCGCATCTGCAGGGGTTCATCGCTCCCACAAAGAGGAAATCAGCCGGATAGATGACACTGCTCGCCGCACGCGTCACTCTGACCTCTCTATCCTCAAGAGGCTGTCTAAGCATCTCTATACATTCCCGCCTGAACTCAGGCAGTTCATCAAGAAATAGCACTGAATTATGCGCAAGGGTCACAGCCCCCGGCTTCGGGATGACTCCACCGCCCACCAGCGCCTGCGGCGTACAGGAATGATGTGGACTCACAAATGGTCTCGATGATACTATCTCGCCCGCAGGAAGGCAGCCCGCCACGCTGTATATCTTAGTCAGTTCCATGATTTCCTGCTCAGTCATTGGTGGCATTATTGTGGGCATCCGCCTTGCCGCCATGGTCTTGCCAGAGCCCGGTGGCCCGATCAGCAGTACATTATGTAAACCAGATGCCGCAATCTCAAGTCCGCGTTTCATCACAACCTGTCCACTGATATCGGCAAAATCCAAATCTTCCCCAGAGTATACGCCGCCACTCGCATTCTCCAGCGAGCCGATGACTGGCTCTATTATTTTTTCACCGGATAAGTGAAGAAGGAGCGCTGACAGGCTGGTCGCAGGGATAAGCCTCATTCCAGAAACCAGCATCGTCTCAGCCAGATTATCCGCTGGGATGATGCTGCAGGCCATCCCAGCCTCAGCCGCCGCAAGCACCCGCGGAAGGGCACCTCCCACAGCACGAACGCTGCCATCAAGCCCCAGTTCTCCCATTATGCAGCACCCCTGCAGGCTCTCCTCAGGCACGATTCCCATGCACACGAGCAACGCAAGGGCAATCGGCAGATCGAAGGCTGTTCCCTGTTTTCTAATGCCTGCGGGGGAAATATTAATAGTTATCCGCCTCGGCGGCAGCAGTATTCCGCTATTCTTGAGGGCAGTCCTCACCCTCTCCTTGGCCTCCTTGACCTCCGAGCCCAGGTACCCAACAAGCTCCATCACCGGCATACCATCTGAAATATCCGTCTCAACCGTCACGGGAACCGCCGCAAGCCCCCGAAGTGTGTATGTATTAATTCTGCAGTACATTCTTCCTCCTCTTCCATTTTCACTTTGCCTACTTTGTTCTGACATACTGGCCTCTTCCCTCTTCAGCAGCGAATCCTCGCATCTGCAGGTGAAAAAGCACATTTGCAAGCTCCGGTGCCCCGAGTCTTGTCACTTCCGCAAGCTCATTGGCCGACACTGGATAATAGTCAAGATGCCTGTAGACCTTCCACTCAATATCCTCCATCCCTGCTGGCCGCCTCCCAGTCCCGAACCGTTCCTCCATCTTGTCTTGGTTACCAGGATTACCTCCCGTCATCCCAAGCGCCTCCAGTATACTTTCAGGCCCAGTGGCAATTCCCGCCCCCTGTGCAATAAGACGGTTGCAGCCCGCTGAACAGATGTCATGAATCCGCCCCGGCAGTGCAAAGACATCCTTCCCCTGCTCGAGGGCCTTGGCCACTGTGATTCCGGTGCCGCTCCTCTCCTTGGCTTCAATAACGAGAACCAGGTCTGACAGCGCTGAGATAATCCTGTTCCTCGATGCAAACTGCTTTCCTATCGGTGGTGCATCCGGCGCAACCTCCGATATCAGTCCGCCCCTTTCAAGCACCTGCTCATAGATATCCCGGTTCTGCAGGGGATACACTACGTTTACGCCACAGCCAAGCACACCGAAGGATTTACCTCCCGCCTCACAGGCCGCACTCTGGCTTATGCCGTCTATTCCCCGGGCGAGACCGCTCACCACCTGCACTCCTGCCTGGGCAAGTTCCCGCCCGAATTCCTCGGCCGCTAGTCTCCCATACTGCGAACAGATCCTGGACCCCACAATTGCAACGGTCGGTATCTCAGGGTCAGGAAGCTTCCCTCTCACATAGATTCCCGCAGGGGGATCCTTAATCATCTGAAGCTTGTCAGGATACTCCTTAGAGAACCTGTCCACATACCTGTAATCACCCGAGGTGCCCAGACTAAAAAAAGCATCGCTCATTTACCATGCCCTGATGCAAAAATATGAAATTTGAAAATGAAAAAGCTGGGGCGAAAGCCCTGAAATGAACACTTCCCAAAGCGCAGCCGCCTCGGGAAGTGCATAGATACATACTATATAATAGAAGATACTCTGTCAACAGGAAATCGGGGATTTACACATAATGCAAATCGGGGATTTACACACAATGCCGCTAATCGCTATTTGCACGGAATATATACTTCTCTCGATCCGCCATAGACTCCCAGTGGCTTTATGGAAATAAGGTGATAATCCTTCCCCTTTTTCTTTGTTGGAACATCCACAAACCAGTAATCCGTACCCTCCACAAGTGCCTCTGTGTCCGTTCTGTTCAGCTTAACCGTGAGCATGTCAGACGTAATAACAGTATCCGGTGTCAGCTCACCGGCCACCTCCACATACGCCTTGTTGAGGAAGGCCCTGCACACCTTGTAGGAACCGCGCCTGAAACCACAGTAGTTCTTACCCTAGCCAATGATCTTGAAGTAGATATCTTTTCCATCCTCAACGCCAGCAACGCTGTCGAGGCTGGTAGTCAGACCATAATCCGTATAGTACTCAAGCGTATAATCACGATTCAGCTTCAGCTTCTTCTGGTCAATCGTGAGCACTGGCTTCAGCTTGAGCTTTGAGATATCAGCGGAATTCACCACCTCAAGATAGCCATCATCCTTAATCACTGTCCAGTCACTGTCTGAGAAGGTATAAGGCAGAATTTCAAAATTTACCTTGGCAGTTCCGGTATAGTTCCCTTTTCCTTTAATCTTAATAACAGGCTTATTCCTTGTCGTAGCCTCGGTAACGGCTTTGTTGTAGGCATAGGAAACCTTGTAGTCCTCACCTGCAGTCATCGCCATCCCCTTATAGGTCACTTCCACGAAGGGCTTGCAACTGGCAGGCGAGTATATCACAGGGTCTCCCCAGTTAACCTCGGTATTCACATTGACAGTAGTCCCATCCGCAACCCTGGCAGGCTTGATCCTAAACTTCTTCTTAACAGAACCCTTGCACACTGTACTACCCGGAGTTGCCTTGATGACAGCCGTGTAGGTGCCGGCATTTACTATCTCACTTGGGGTGATCAGCTTACCCTTGTAGTAGTACTGAACCACGTAATCAACGTCATTGCCGAAAACAGTTCCCTTATAGCTTACCAGACACCCAGGGGTGTACGCTTTTCCATTGTAGACCTCGCCATCTGCCGCAAAGCTCACCCGAGCCTTTGAGAGCTTAATTTTTCCGGTGAACGCAGGAGTCTGCGAACCATCGCGCTTTGTGGTATTTTTTGATGAGATATATCCGCCACCGCCAGCTATAATCTTACCTTTTTTATCGGTAAAAATATAGTA
>DCHL01000077.1:0-2891 GCA_002317595.1 Lachnospiraceae bacterium UBA1753
TCTTGAGCAGGTATCCGATGAGCATCCCAAGAATGTCTGCTGCAAAAAGTCCCACAGAGCATGCCAGCCATACGACTATTCCAATAAGCAGTCTGTCAGAACCTGAGCCCGCTGCTATCTCATTGGCTCCGAAGGTGATCGCAGTCAGCTGTGTCTTATCTCCAAGCTCTGCCACGAAGAAAGTTGCCGCAACCGCCAACGGGGCAAATTTTATCTTCGAATCAGCAGCTTCCTCTTCTTCCTCATCATCGGCCTTAAGCGAGGTAACTGCAAAGTACAGGAACGCACCTGATGCAATAAACTTGATTATCCAGTCAGGGATAAGCGATCCAACTATTCCACCAGCCAGAACTGCAAGACCGTTGAGGACAAGTATGGCAGCTGCCGTTCCAAGAAGGATATCCTTAATCTTAAACTTGGAGGTCATTGCCACCAGCATCAGCTGTGTCTTATCTCCCATTTCTGCAATAAATTCAGTAAATAAAACCTTGAATGCAAGTAATATCATTTTTCCTCACATTTCTCTGCGCTTTTTCAGAGAAGTGTGAGGCGAAAAATTTGTGAAGCGCAGCGAAACAAATTTCTCGCATGAGAAAAAGTGCATTGCACTTTTTTCATACTAATCTCTTCTCGTATAATATGTAATATCTATCTTATAATTATATAGACTGCGTACATCACATAAAGAAGAACCATCACACGGCCTTCCTTCTTGTCAACAATCCTCTGTGAAGCACTGAACCACCATACAATAAGCGTAAATACCAGCAGCACAACGATATCAACAACATTCTCCATGATGAATGTGATTGGGCTGATGGTCGACGCAATTCCCAGAACCATAAGAAAGTTAAAAATATTAGAGCCGATTGCATTGCCAAGAGCCATGTCGACCTCATTTTTCTTGGCTGCAACAATTGATGTGACAAGCTCAGGAAGAGATGTTCCAATTGATACAATTGTCAGTCCGACAAGGGTCTGGCTCATACCAAGATCAATAGCAATCCTGCTTGCCGTATCAACAGTCAGGTCTCCACCAAAGGCAATTGCAGCACCTCCAAGGACAATAAATAAAAGGCTCTTCCAGGTCGGCAGTATCTCATTATTGTCATCTGGCTGTTCATTCGTCCCCGCCCGCTGCGATTTTAATGTCTGCCTGACAAGAAATACCAGATATACTGTAAAGCACAGCAGAAGAATGATTCCATCAAAATGACCGAGTGTCATCGGAGCTGTATCTCCAAGGCCAATAACTCCCAGCCCCAGCAGAAGCACAGCAACTACCGCCGAAAATGGTATATCCCTTATTACCGACTGTGCTTCAACATGGATTGGAGTCAGAATTGCACACACGCCGATAACTACCATCATGTTAAAAATATTCGAGCCCACCGCGTTGCTGACAGCAAGTTCATTATTTCCTGTAACCGAAGCGGTAACCGACACCGCCGTCTCAGGAAGTGATGTTCCCATCGCGACAACTGTAAGTCCAACTATGATGCCTGGCACATGAAACTGCTTAGCCACACTGCTCGCGCCTTCAACAAAATAGTCAGCTCCTTTTATCAGCATCGCAAAGCCGACAACAAGAAGCAATACTACCAACAGAATATTGGCATTACTGATAAACTGGTCAATCATGACTCCTCCTTACCACTAGTCATTAATTCACAAAACAATCAACCATCTCATTAATTCAAAAACTCTTTACTACCGCTACTCGTCAGAAGTAATCTGATAAAAAATAAAAAACTCATGCATAACAAAACCTTCCTCGAAGATCTGTTATACATGAGTCTCATTCTTTAAGATTTGCCAGGCGGAAAATCATTCCAGCCGGGACTGTTGACAAATCACGCTCTCGCGCGAACTACTCCCTCATAGAGTACATTTTTGAATTGAACTCAAAATAACAGAAAGCCTTGCGGTTAGTCAAGCCTAATTTTTCTCAAAAATTTCTTCTACAAATTTTCGAAGCAGTTTCTCATTAGGAGCAGGGCGTCCATTATGGAACTGCATCCTGGAAAGATAATACTCAAACGACGGACTAAGTTCGTCAAAATTAACATCCAGGAACACGGGGAGGATTTCTACGCCTTCACCGATCTGCTTGAAAGCCAGGTCAATCTCATTCAGCACATGGTTTGATCTCATACTTCGTTCACTGACAAGACAGACAAAATGAGTGCAGGACCTGATACCCTCAACTATTGCCTCCGCATATGCTCCTTCTTTAATGCTCCTCGGAGCATACCAGTAATCTATATTTTTTTCCTCAAAAAGTCTTGTAAGTATTTCAGCAGACTCGCTGTCTCCATCATTAGTATAACTAATGAACACAAATGGCCTGGCTTTGCCTATGCGTTTCACTTTTTCCCCAACTGAAAGCTGATACGACTTTGCAATCACGGCCGCAAGACTCATGGCCTTTTCCAGGCTGCGCTCGACAAAAGTCACTTCCTTCACGTCTTCGTTACGCCTAAGGAATTCAGTGACCTCGTTGAGCAGAGGATACATCATCATCTGAGCGTCAATCCCTTGGCGACCTGCTCCGAGGATTGGCATTGCAATGGATTTAATGCTGATACCGTTTGCTGTCACTGCATCCAGCATTGAAAAGAATGCCTTCACCCTACCGAGAATAATGCTCTCAAGATTCGCCCCTGCCTGCATATCATCGAGGTCAATAAGTTCAACGCAGCCGATTCTGCCTATGTTCCCAACATTCACCTCTTCTGACAGCCAGCATCCAGCAGATGCTCTAAGATCAGCGATTGGATCCTCTGACAGTTCGTCGACTGATATCCCAAGATTTTCATGAAGCGCGCCAATTACCGTTCCCCTCGTGGGCCTATAAGCATACTGATATGCAGAAACAACAAGCAGATCAA
>DCHL01000077.1:2990-3438 GCA_002317595.1 Lachnospiraceae bacterium UBA1753
GCAATAATATCCCCACTGTGAAGATCCGTGAGAGACTTACCGCACATGCAGCAGAATCTGGCACTCTCAGGGTTCTCGATTTTACATTTCGGGCACATTCTTCTATTTATAAAATACTCATATTTCTCCTGCATATTTACCTCATCTGCAGTTTTAACTGCTCAATAAGTGTAATATCCGCTGGCAGCCACTTCACTTCATTGAGTTCAGCCTTTGTAAGCCACCTCGCTGCCTCCGCCTCAAGCAACGTAAGGCTACCACTGACAACCTCGCACCAGAAACAGTCCATCGAGAGATGGAACTTGGGATAGTCATACTCAATCCTGTGGATAAACTCGCCAACTTCTATCTCTGTATCAAGTTCCTCCCTGATTTCTCTTATCAGTGCCTGCTCTGGCGATTCACCCGCTTCAACCTTACCGCCTGGGAACTCCCACCATCCGGCATA
>DCHL01000077.1:3545-6357 GCA_002317595.1 Lachnospiraceae bacterium UBA1753
AGGAGCATGTCCATCTCATGCCAGACCTCGCCGCCCCACTCCGAGCCTGCAATTCCAAGATCCTTAAATCCCATCTTCTTATACATCTCGACCTTGGAGTCAAGACATGTAAGCACCATTCTCCTGCGCCCACGTGCGCGCTCGCGATTGCAATACGCTTCCACGATCCTAGTCGCAAGTCCCTGCCTACGATACTCAGGAAGCACATTAAGACCAAGAATCATATTATTTTTTCCACTCAGATTGTTAAGCCCTGTGTCCAGGAAAAAATCATCTCTAAGTACTTCCTCATCCGTCGCAAGTCCATTGATGAAGCCTGCAATCCGTCCTGTCTCTTTGTCGACCGCCACGAGAAACAGTTCAGGCACATGCATGACGCGTTCCTTCATACGCTCCCTTGAACACGCTTCGTTTGGCGGGAAACAGGTTTCTTCTATATCTGCTGCCTCCTCCCATTCCTCGGGGAGAATGCTTCTAAACTCGTACTCTTTCATTGATATATCCTCTCAGCCTTGTGGAGCTCCTATTCAGCTCTCATTCAGTTCTTATTCAGCTCTTATCAAGCTCTTATTCAGCTCCTATTCAACTCTCAAGCAGTTTTCAATCATCGCTCAATCATCGCTCAATCATCGTTCAATCATCGCTCAATCATCGCTCAATCAACGCTATCACATCATCGATCGAAATACCCTTCTCTGCAGCTATTGCAGCAAGGTCTTCATACTCATATTTTTTACGCACAACGCCGTAACCTTCTGAATACTTGACCCTTACACTTCCTGCAGGAGTTTCGATTGTCTCGATTCTTCGCTGCAATGTGGCGCGGCGCATCGTCTTCTCCCTCACTCCGAGGGTTGTGGTGTGCCTGAATATACAGCGAACCATATCATCCCTCTTTTCAGGAGAGCACATAACACAGAGCATGGTCCCTGGCCTTGATTTCTTCATTCCAACTGGAACCGTGAATACCTCAAGAGCCCCCTCGGCAAAGAGCTGCTCCATTGCAAATCCGATTTTCTCACCGGTCATATCGTCCACATTACAGTTAAGCTCGATTATCTGCCCCTCGTCACCTGCCGTCTCTCCAAGCATGGCCCTGACGCAGTTGGCTGCAGGGAAATCCTTCATTCCCATTCCATATCCGATGGACTCCACCGACATAACAGGCATCGCTCCAAACTCAGAAGCAAAGTGCTTTAACAGTGCCGCCCCCGTCGGGGTGCACAGCTCGCCTCTAATCTCGCCGCCGTACATCGGTACACCCTTAAGGATATGTGCTGTAGCCGGAGCTGGCACCGGAAGGATTCCATGAGCGCAGTGAACCTGGCCACTTCCCACGTGCACAGGCGAGGCAATCACCTTCGGATACCCCAGCATCTCCATAATCAGGCAGACAGCGGTGACATCAGCCACCGCATCAGCAGTCCCAACCTCATGGAAGTGAATCTCAGTGACAGGCCTCCCGTGAGCCTTGCTCTCAGCATCTGCGATGAGTCCGTACACCGCGAGAACATTCTTCTTCACCCGCTCCGAAACAGGCAGATTCCCCACAATGTGCTCAATATCATGCATGCCACTGTGATGATGCTCATGCCTATGTGCATGCTCGTGATCGTGGTGATGCTCATGATCGTGGTGATGCTCGGGCTCACCTTCCTCGTGACCATGAACGGTTACTTTCATGTGTGTGCCCACGATTCCACACTTAGTAGAGGGCTCCGCTGTCACAGACACTCCGTGAATACCAAGCTTATTTATTTTTTCCAGGAAATCTGTTTTCTGTGCTTCGTCCAGCAGTTCAAACAAGGCAGCTGTGAGCATGTCGCCCGCTGCTCCCATGCTGCAGTCCAGGTATAATGTCTTCATATGTCAATCTCCTTGAAAGGGTTCAATGATAAAGCTCCTTGAAAGGGTTCAATTGTCAAGTTCTTTGAAAGGGTACAATGATTGCTTATAGTCGATGATACAGGCAGGACTACTTCGCCGCTTTATGGTTAATCATGCTGGCGAGATATCCTGCGCCAAAGCCATTATCAATATTCACAACGGACACGCCGCTTGCGCAGGAGTTGAGCATCGAAAGAAGCGCTGAAAGCCCACCGAAGGATGCTCCATACCCAACACTCGTGGGAACGGCAATGACCGGACAGTCTGCGAGACCACCAATTACACTGGCAAGCGCGCCTTCCATTCCTGCGATTGCAATAATAACCTGGGCTCCCATAATGTCATCCAGATTACCCATAAGTCTGTGAAGTCCTGCCACTCCGACATCATAGAGTCTCACCACCTCGTTGCCCAGTGCCTCGGCAGTCACCGCAGCCTCCTCGGCAACTGGAATGTCGCTGGTCCCTCCAGTTGCGATCACAATCCTGCCAATTCCGTCAGGCCGGGGGAAATCACCAACAATTCCAATCCGTGCCTCACTGAAGTAATGAAAGGCTGCTCCCTGAGATGCAGTTCCCTCATCCTTCGAGTCAGATTTTGCCTCCCGCCAAATGCACTCTGCGGCTTCCACTTCTCGCGCGACATACTCCGCGGCTTCTTCTGACAACCTGGTGATAATGATTGTCTCCTGTCCGTTTTCCACCATTTTAATGACGATTCCAGCTATCTGCTGTGCTGTCTTGCTCGCCCCATAAATGACCTCAGCAGTGCCCTGCCTCACCTTGCGGTGAAGGTCAATCTTTGCAAAATCAATATCCTCAAAGGGCTGTTTCTTTATTTTAAGCAGGGCGTCTTCGACGGTTATTCGTCCATCCTTCACGCCTTCAAGAATCTGCGTAATTTCAGTGTTCATTTTCTCCTCCAT
>DCHL01000077.1:6424-11979 GCA_002317595.1 Lachnospiraceae bacterium UBA1753
CCGTACAACGAAAGCCGCCATGTCAAAATCTCTATTTCTTCTTAAAGAGAGAAGCCTTGACTGCCCCCTTCGGATCCTTAACCAACAGAATGACAACCCAGATGACCAATCCAAGAGCGATGACGGACAATCCCAGGTAAAAGTCATTGAGCATATCCGCAGGCTCAGGGGTGAAGTATTGTGCCCCAATCTCAAGATACTCAACAACCGCATCAATCAGCCACATTAGAGAAGCGCCCCAGTACATAAAACACAAAGCACTTACGAGCATCTCATCATTAGGAGCATTCTTATACCAGATTGCTGTACAGATACATGCGGCAAAAACCGTAGTAAGTAATGTCATATCCTATGTCTCCATGTGGGTGTATTATTTCTTCAGCCCTGCCAGGGGTGGAATTTTCTTTTGCCACGACTACAAGGTGTTTTTTCTTTTTCCACGGCTTGGGGTGGAATTTCATGCTTTCTTGGAGAATTTACTCCCACTCGTTCAACCCATTTTCGCGAATCAGGGTGTAAAATGACTCATAATAACAATATTTCCACCCATCTGCTCCATCTTAATGGTGGAATATCTATGAACTCATCTCATATTACACCACTAATCAATCTCGCCGGAAGATTTTATTGATTTCTTTGTGTAATATTGAGAAATAAGTGGGATATTACACCACTTTATATCTTGTTCATTGGTGTAATATTCTCAAAAAGGAAACATATTACACCACTTTGAAAATTTGCAAGAAAAAGAGTGGTGGAATATCGAACAATAGTGGTCTGATTCCACCATTTTAGTAACCAGATCCCACTATTCCCAATATAATCCGTCGGACCTCTTCAAATTCAAAAATGCTTCGCATTTTTTCATTAAAGAATTGCAACTTCGTTGCGTATGCTTCATTCAGCCTTGCTTTGCCTCACTCGGTCTATCGTCTCTCAAGAGCCTCTGCTTCCATGACTGCTTTCTTCTCTGCAATTCCTGCGACTGCAAGCATAATAGCCCATACAGCAGTTACAATCACAGTCATCATCACGCCAGTGCTTCCCATCTCCGAGAGCATCTCCATAGTCTCACCTGTCTTAACAGCAGTAAGGAAAGGGAAGAAGGGAACCACCTCGCCGTGCCATACATGCTCAAAGGCAAGCAGCGCTGAGCCGCCCCAGAGAAGCTTATTAAGCCATCCAAGCTTAGTCGAAAAAGGGATTCTGTGCACTTCTTCAATATGTCCATCAGAAAGTGAAACCTTAAGGGTTTCCTCTGTTTCATTTTTCTTAATTAACTTAGTCGCAATAGTAGTTACAACTGCCTCTCCGGCAGGAACGATAAAACATGCCATTTCAAGTACCTCCTAAGTTGTCCTATTTCGTAATTTCCCCGTAATTATAACATTCTGTCTTTTGGGGTGTCAAAGAAATGCCCTAATAGAGCCTTTGTAAAAAACTTCTCAAACGAACGGATTATAGAACCTGTTCCCGTCGTGGAAGGTTACCACAAGACTGAAAATGAGAATAAGAATTCCAAATGCGATAGCAGCAAAATCCTTGCTGGTATACTTCCGTTTTACATACCAGGAGCGCTTCTTGTTCTTGCCAAATCCCCTGAGCGACATTGCGTTGCTGACTGTATCAATTCTTGACAGACAGGACAATACAAGCGGAAGCAGGATGTTAATGGAATTCTTTAATCGGTTCCACAGTCTCTCATTTTTCCCAAGTTCTATTCCACGCGCCTGCTGGGCCTGGCTGATGGCCTGATAATCCCTCTGGATATCAGGGATGTATCTCAAGGCAATCGCAACTGCATAACCAATCTTATAGGACACTCCTATTCCATTCAGACTTGCAGCAAATTCACTAGGGTCAGTGGCTGAAATAAACAGAATAGCGACAGGAAGCGCCACAAAATATTTCATCGTAAGATTCACCATATAAAAGAGCTGTTCCTGTGTTACAACAAGTCTCTTGGTGATGTAAAAGAGAATATGCTCTGTACCGTACAGATCTGAGCCATGTCCAGGGTCAAACAGGAATACGAAAAAATTATTTAACAGCAGGAATATCAAGAGGAACAGGAATATCCCCCTCACCTCCTTGAATTTAATCTTGCTGAGGAAAAATGCCGAAAAGCTGATGACCATTAACACCACCAGTACTCTCGTGTCATAGGTAAGCATACTCGCAAAAGTAAACAGTAGGAAGAATGCCAGCTTCGTTGTTCCTGTGAGTTCGTGAATAACACTCTTCTTTGGTATGTAATTCAGGACAGTCTTTGCACTCATGAGCGGACCCTCCTGTCATAATCAATGAATCTGTTAACAAAATCCACTGGGTTTTCTATTCCACATTTATTCGACAGACTAAAGAGCGAAGTCTCCTTAAGTGCAGCCTGCTCCACCAGTTCAGGGTTACAGAGCACCTCAGCCGGAGTCGTATCTGCCACGAGTTCTCCCCTGTTAAATACCAGGGCCCTTGATGTATATTCAAGCATGAGATGCATATCATGAGTGACCATGATTATCGTCACACCTGCATCATTTAACTCACGCAAAAATTCCATAATTTCTGTATAATGCTTAAAATCCTGCCCCGCTGTCGGCTCGTCAAGAATAATGATTTCGGGTCCCATTACAAGAACAGAAGCAATAGTCACACGTTTCTTCTGTCCAAAACTCAGTGCCGAAATCGGCCAGTTTCTGAAGGGGTATAATCCACAGACTATGAGAGCCTTATTTACCCTCTCCTGAATCTCTTCCTGCGACAACCCCAGCTTACTGATTCCCAAGGCAACCTCATCAAAAATCATTGTCTTCGAAATCATGGCGTTAGGATTCTGCATTACATATCCAATTCTCTGTGCGCGGAGCCTAATATTATCATCCGAAATATCTCTTCCATTAAGAGTAATCATGCCGCTGTCCTGTGTTTCGAATCCGCAAATAAGCTTTGCAGTGGTAGACTTACCAGCACCGTTTCTTCCTACAATACTGACCATCTCGCCAGGATAAATATCAAAATTGATATCCTTTACTGCACGAAATGTTTCATTATAGGAAAAATCCATATTTTTCACCGAGAGAACAGGCTCACCCTTTGGCGCAGGTGCTTTCACACTGACACTCTCAAACCATTTTCTAACCTTTTCGATATTCCCCTCATCAAGGATGAGCGCCGAAGGATGCTCAGGATGCATATCCTCCGTAACCTCAACCCCCGCATACTTTAACGCAGTAATATATAGAGGTTCTCTAATTCCTCTTTCCTTTAATATATTCTCCGAGAGGAGCTTTGCAGGATTCATGTCGGCGACAATCTCTTTATTATCAACCAGGATGATCCTGTCCACATTTCTCCAAAGCACTTCTTCCAGCCTGTGCTCAATAATGATTACTGTAGTATTCGTCTGTTTTCTGATTTTCTCAATCAGTTCTATTGTCTGCTTTCCCGCAGCCGGATCCAGATTAGCAAGTGGCTCATCAAATAACAGAATTCTGACGTCATCCACAAGAACACCCGCCATACTTACTCTCTGCTTCTGACCACCCGACAGTTCATGAGGTGCCATTTCCAGAAATGCACCCATTCCGACAAGATCAGCCGCATCCTTTACTCGCTGACGCATCTCCTCCTGCTCAACGCAGTCATTTTCCATCGCAAAGGCAATGTCCTCGCCCACGGTAAGTGCCACGAACTGACCATCCGTATCCTGAAGAACAGAGCCAACAAGCTTGGATATTTCAAACACGTCAAGAGTCCGGGCATCTTTCCCACAGAGGGTGAATTCACCCTCTGCCTTACCCTGAAAGAATTCAGGAATAAGCCCGTTAATACAGTGAGCTATTGTACTCTTTCCGCTTCCGGAAGGACCTGCAATACACACTATTTCACCGGGAAAAATGTCCAGACTGACATTGTTCAGTGTCGGCTTCGACTGAGCCCTATACTGAAATGTGAAATTCTTAAATGAAATAATCGGTTCTATAATTAATCTTCCTCTTTAAGTGATCCAGACTTAGCAATTGTCTTTGAGTATGCAAGGAGAAGAAGTCCACCAACAATAATTGCAGTAATACTGTTGGAAACTGCAGCAAAAGCACCCTGAGCAAATACCTTATTTGCTGGCTCTGCATAGATTACGATATCCAGCACAGGTGCGATAACAATCCATGCAACAGCATTAGCAATTGCATTGACGATAGCAAAAGCAATAACCTTCTTGCCAGCGAAATTACCCTCTGCAAGTCCAAACTTCTTTGAAGGAAGACCAGCTACAAGACCAACTACTGCAGATGCAATTACCCAGCTCCACCAGGGTGAACCGCCCCATGAGAGGTCGATCAAGGTGTGACCGATAAATCCGATAAGCGCTCCGGCAATAGGACCATAGATAGCTGAAAAAAGACCAAGCACTGCGTACTGGAGGCTGATATTTGTGTTAGGGATTCCAGAAGGAATGGCAACAAAACGTCCAAGTACGAAGAAAAGTGCTGCGCCAATACCGATGGCAACCACAGTTTTTACAGAAAATTTGTTCATTATTTTCTCTCCTTTCGAGTCTGAATGATGCACACTTCGGGGCAATCATCCAAGTTCATCAACACAGAACGTATTATATCATCACCCTCGATTTTTCTCAATCCAGGAAACAGAAAAATCAACAATATCTCTCTGCTTCATAAGCCTCGAATCGGCGTCCCCTATTTTTCCACGGCATACACACCCTTCCTTATCGAAGGCTGCGCCGATGTCATCAAAGTCTTCTCCATCCACAAAGAGCGTACTGTATGCCTTCCAGACCCTGACTCCATTTTCCATTATCGCGCTGTGCTCAACGCTGTTGTGCTTCCCAGGGTAATCCGACCTGACATCCGCCAGATGAATCGAGGTATTCTTATCGTATCCAACTCCAATCAGTAATACTTTGGCATCAAGCTCATAGAGCCTTGCAATGGGAGAACCCTCGCCAAAAATATTGGACAGGGTATGTTCCTTTGTAAGATACTGCGCATGCTTTCCCCAGGCACATACCGACCTTGCGGGATGCTCAGACCTAATGCTTCCCGGCCACCTGCGGAACAGCTCCGCCACAGCTCCCATCGTGTTTGTCGGGGTGAGGTCCCTGTCATACGCGGGCCAGTTCTCCCTGATTATGTCCCATTCAGACTCATCCACGTCCCAGTGCACACCAGTCTCTGGGTCCAGATTTTTCCACGACTGGGTAGGCATCATGATGGTTCCTCCAGCGCCGACCACATTAGTCAAAGCCTCAATCATAGTCTGTGCACCGCCACATACATATCCAATATTTTTAAGCGATGTATGCACAATTACAGTATCATCCTTCTCAAGGCCAATGCTCTCTAAATCACTGATCAGTTCGTCCTTTTTTATTGCTCTCATCAAAGTAAGCCAAGCTCCTCTCCGCATTCAAGCACAACAACCTCGCAGCTATCGAGTGTAAGCCACTCACCTGGTATTTCCTTCGTTTCCCTATTCGATAAGACAACCGCCTCCGCAGAATACTCAAGCTTCAGCTTGGCAGTATCCGTTCCAAAATT
>DCHL01000077.1:12049-13441 GCA_002317595.1 Lachnospiraceae bacterium UBA1753
AAATGCCGGGACGAACTCCCCGTAGGTGAAAACTTCCTTGTACTTAGCGGACTTTCTCACCGCCACGAGTTTTCTGTAGTAGCTAAGTACCGAAGAATCCTCATTTTCCTGCGATTCAACATTAATTTCCTTATAGTTTTCGTTGACCTTAAGCCATGGAGTGCCGGCTGTGAATCCAGCATTTTCCATGCTGCTCCACTGCATGGGTGTCCTGGCATTATCCCTGCTCATTTTTGCACAGATATCCATTGCCTCATCTTTGCCAAGCCCCGCTGCCATTGCCATCTTAATCTGGTCCTTGGTGCTAATGTCATCAAATTCATCGATATCCTTCCATACAGCATTCTGCATACCAATTTCCTGGCCCTGATATATGAAAGGAATGCCACGAAGCAGCAGACTCACAGTGCCAAGCATCTTGGTTCCGGCAGGATTTCTGGCATAATCAGGGAGAAAACGAGAAGCACCTCTTGGCTCGTCGTGATTCTCGATTATTGTTGCCTTAAATCCATATTTCTGGGTTTCGAGCTGTGAATCCATGACCGCATCACGCCAGGCATTAAACTCATAAGCCGGTGCATCATACCATCCATGCTCACCATCACTCAGACTATGCGCACTGAAATCGAATATGGTTGAAAAATATCCGTTGTCACCAATGAAATCAGGCTGATGACCCTCCTGGATATTGAATACCTCAGCCACAGTAAATGCATCATGAAGCTTGAAAGTCTTCTCCTTCAGTTCTTCCAGGAATTCTCCAACTCCATCAACGCTCTCAACCATCTTCCAGCAGCTGGCCATGCCATCATCCGCGTCTGGCTCAAAGTCCGGGAAGTTCAGGTCCTTCTTTATGTTGATGATGGCATCAATACGGAATCCTAACAGTCCCTTATCAAGCCACCAGTTTACCATCTCATAGAGTTTTTCCCTTAGTTTGGGATTCTCCCAGTTGAGATCTGGCTGCTCCTTTGCAAACATATGGAAATAGTATAGGTCTGTACCGGGAATCAGTTCCCAGCAGCTGCCGCCAAAATATGAGCGGTAATTGCTCGGAGGATTTCCATTCTTCCCTTCACGGATATAGAAATAATCACCATATTCACCAGACGGGTCCGCTAACGCCTTCTGAAACCATTCGTGCTTATCAGAGCAGTGGTTGATTACCAGATCCATTATGATATACATATCACGCTTTTTCGCCTCGGCAAGCAGTTCGTCGAACTCCTCCATGGTGCCGAATTCCTCTGCGATACCGTAGTAATCAGAAATATCATACCCCTGATCCACAAAAGGCGATTTGTATATCGGCGAGAGCCAGATGATATCAATTCCAAGTGCCTTCAGGTAATCCAGCTTACCAATGATTCCACGCAAATCTCCAATTCCATC
>DCHL01000131.1:0-1288 GCA_002317595.1 Lachnospiraceae bacterium UBA1753
GTCAGGAAGGGCGGCAGAAATCTGTATAGGGCGAGCCTGCTTACAGGGGCGGAGCCGATACAAAGCCAGAAAAGGCAGAGGCGGAGCCGATACAAAGCAAAGAAGGCAGAGGCATAGGCAGGGGCGTAGCTAAGGCAAAACAAACATAGATGACACGAAAACATAATAAATGACATGAAAATGGTAAAAATTCCACGGAAATTAAGGTATTATCGCACCATACAAGGGAGAACATTGAGTTTCAAGGCAATCCTTAATCAAAAGAGAGAGCCTGGAATTACAGATAAGTACCCCCTAATTAAATTGTAATTGTTTTGGTAAAACATTGAGAGGAAAAAGCTATGGGCAAGATCAATTTCATTGACAAGAATGGAAGCTTCAGACTTGAGGGAGCTGAGAACTACAGCGGACTTTATTTCCCGCTTGCAGGAGAGGGACTGCTGAGGAGTGCTGTGACGCCGAGATTACATGGAGATTCAAAGCTTTCACAGAATGAGTTTGTGCTTGAGCCTGCTAGCATCGAAAATCTGCACAGCTCCACAGCTGGAAGGAACTACTGGTGTGTGCTTGAAGACGGAAGTCTCTGGTCAGTATGCGGCAACAGTGCAGAAGCTCTTAATGACAGGTTTACGAAGAATCAGGATGAGGATGTCGTTGAGGCTGGATTCATGTGGCATAAGGTGACAAGGAAGAGCAGCAGGTATGCACTTGAGAGTGAGATCACCACATTTGTGCCCCTTGATGTGAATGCAGAAGTCAGCATCATTAAGATTAGAAATACAGGAAGCGAGAATCGTACTATAAAATTTGTTGCCGCAGTTCCTCTCTATGGAAGAAGTGCAGACAATTTAAGGGATCACAGACACGTTACATCCCTGCTTCACAGAATTAGGACCACAGAGAAGAGTGTTGTGGTACGTCCCACACTTTCCTTTGACGAGCGTGGACACAGAAAAAATACGACCTGTTACTTTGCAGGAGCCGTTGGCAGTGAAGGACAGGCACCGGTTGTTTTCTATCCGACTGTTGATATGTTCATCGGTGAGGGCGGAAGTCATCTCAGACCCAGAAGCCTTGTTGATGATAGTATTCAGGGTGTGTCTGCAGGATGCGAGCTTGCAGGCAAGGAAGTAATGGGCGCTATGGGCTTTGAGAGAAAGACACTCGCAGCGGGCGAGGAAATCAGCTTTGTCTGCTTCCTTGGCGCAGAGAGACTTGATGAGGCAAAGGCACAGAATGCGATTGCAGAGGATTTGAAGAATACAGCAAAATCACAGAATGCAGATGA